>NZ_CALIII010000037.1 GCF_938018145.1 uncultured Campylobacter sp. | reverse complement strand
ATCTATAACAGACTCCCATGCTGCCTACTACGAGATTAGCAAAAATACCGATACGGTAGCGCTGAGCGAAAAATTAATAAGTGACTTAATGGCGGTGTTTAGATTTTTTGATGAGATAAAAGCAGAACGAAATTTGATTGATTTGATGCTGGAGCGAAACAGTCTAGCGGTGATTGATCAGCTTTTTGAATATTTACTCATAAAGAATGAACAAGAAATTTTGACCAGCCAAGCGTTAAATTTGTTTGAAAAATATGGAAACGAAGTTAGATGGAAAATTTTTGAGAGGCGTATAAATGGTTTGCTTAAAAAATACGAAAAAGATGAGATAAAATTTGAAGAAATAAAAGCCAAGGCCTAAGCCTCGGCTTAGACTTTAGGCTGATTTTTTAACGCTATCGACCAAAGCAACGATCTCTTCGTGATTTGGCAGGGCATTTACTTCCGTACCGATGAGATCTTTTTTGGAAAATACTATCTTTCCATCTACTTCAACTATGAAGTTTCCGCCGCTACCGACGATTTTGCTAATTTTAGCGCCTGGGATTTGACTTAAAAATTCATCTTCTACACGAGAAGCTACCGGTCTATAGTTTCAAGAATTGCAATATGTAATCTTTACTTCCATTTTCCTTCCTTTCGAATTTAAAGTACGCCGATTATAGCGTAAATTTAACAAATAGCAGTATAATTATCAAAAAATTTAAGGAGAAAATTATGAAAAAAGTTGCCGTGATTTTTGCCGACGGGTTTGAGGAGATAGAGGGCGTTAGTATCGTGGACGTACTTAGACGAGGCGGCGTGGAGGCCCATGTAGTCGGGCTTGATAAGCTACCTATCACGGGCGCACACGGAGTGAAATTTGTCTGTGATATGACGCTTTATGACCTCGAAGTCGAGGAGTACGATATGCTGGTTTTGCCGGGCGGATATACGGGCGTCACGAATATCTCCGGTAACCTAAAAATGAGAGAGACGATCAAAAAGTTTGCTAAAAAAGGCAAATTCGTCGCTGCCATTTGCGCCGCGCCGATAGCTCTTGGGGTGGCCGAGGTGATGAGCGGCGAGTACACATGCTATCCTAGCTGCGAGGCTAGCGTCGAGGGCGGAACGTACGTGAGCGATAAAAACGTCGTGCAAAGCGGAAATATCATCACTTCAAAAGGCCCTGCCACCGCGATGGAGTTTGCTTTGGAGCTGGTTAAAATTTTAAACGGCGAGCAAGTTTATAACGAAGTGAAAAACGGGCTTTTATTTGTCAAATAAAGATTTGCGGGTTTAAATTTGGTAAATGCCGCACGTTTTGCCAGTTTTAGGCAAATGTGCGGCTTAAATTTTATTAAGGCTGAAAACATCAAATTTGCGGCTGTGAAATTATAAAAATTGCCGACAAAGCCGTGCTTTAGTTTAAATTTATTTGCGCAGATCGACCGACGTTTTACGCCAAATGCGTCTTAAATTTACTTCAAATTTTACGCAACCCCAAACCTTCGAATAAAAAATAAATTTCCAAAAACGCCAGCCGAAATTTAAATTTACAAAAAATTATAAAAATATCAATTTTTATCTAGCTTTTTTATTTAAATTCAGGTATCATCTATTAACCGATTTTATCGGGAATTTGATTTAAGGAAACGTTACTGTGAATATTTACGTCGGTAACTTGTCATATCGCATGACTGAGGCAGAGCTTAAGGATACATTTGCGCCGTTTGGCGAAGTAAAACGCGCGAAAATCGTCAAAGATCGCGACACGAATCGCTCAAAAGGATTCGGATTCGTCGAGATAGAAAACGATGCAGACGCGCTAAAAGCGATCGAAGCGCTAAACAACAAGGAAGTAGGCGGCAGAGCTCTAAGAGTAAACGAATCTAAACCTAAAGAATAATCCGGCCGTCAAATCTGACGGCTTTTAACTAATTTTTAAATTTAAGCTTTTTAACCAAATTTCACTCCAAATGAACCAAAAAATCACCTCTCGTATCGCTCCGACGCCAAGCGGCTTTTTACACGCGGGCAACGTTTACAACTTCTTGCTGACTTATCTTTTTACTCGCGCGTTTGACGGGATTTTGTACTTAAGGATCGACGACTACGACTTGCCGCGCTACCGCAGGCAATACGTGGAAAACATCTTTCGCGTGCTTGATATGCTGGGCATTGATTTTGACGGCGGACCCGGCGGAGTGGGGGAATTTGAAACCAAATTTAGCTCCAAATTTCGCCTCGGCGCCTACCAAAACGCTTTAAAAACGCTTGAGCAAAAAGGCGTTTGCTACGCTTGCGAGTGCTCGCACTCGATGAAAAGCTCGTTTAAAAACGGCATTTACGCGCGGGTTTGCGCGGAAAAAAATCTTAAATTTAAAAAAGACGAAACGGCTATGCGACTTCGCGTCCTTGATGAGGCGGAAATTTGCACCCGGCAAAATTTGATAAATTTTGACGCTTTGGGGTGCGACTCTAACCGGGAGGCGAGCCTGGCGGGCGGCCTTTGTGGTAGTGTGCAAAAAGCGCAAGACGGCACGGCAAACGGTTTAAAAAATTTGACAAACTTGCGCGGCTTTGGCGGAGGCAAACCCGGCGATAAGAAATTTAACCCAAACGCTATAGAAAATCCAGAAGAACGCATTTTAAATTCGGCAAATTCGGGCGGTTTAAATTTGACGGACGAAACGGCGTTTGAAACGGAAAAATTCGCGCAAACTCAAAGCGTAAATTTGGCTCAAATTTTGGGCGATTTCATCGTTTGGAAAAAGGACGACACGCCCGCGTATAATCTCGCTAGCCTCGTGGACGACGAGATTTTGGGCGTAAATTTGCTCGTGCGAGGCGAGGATCTGCTCGCGTGCTCGGCGGCGCAAAAGTACATGGCGCAGATGTTAGGATACGGTTTTGAAAGTTCAAATTTCATCCATCACGGCCTGCTAGCGCATGGCGGCAAAAAGCTATCCAAAAGCTCGCGCGCACTGGCAGTGAGCGTAACGGACGGCGCCAAAATTCACTATAAATTTGCCGCTCTTAAGCTTGGTCTTGAGGCGTCAAAATGCGAAAGCCTATCCAATTTGCTTGAGATGTTTAAAGAGAGATTTGGCCGATAAATTTAGGCGCACTACTTGAATTATTTAAATGGCTCTCTTTAACTTAAGCTCACACAAAGGAGCAGTAAGTTACGATGAGCACA
>NZ_CALIII010000036.1 GCF_938018145.1 uncultured Campylobacter sp. | reverse complement strand
AACCCGCAACTTGACGATGTGAGTGACGAAAACGGTCAAATTTCTGCAAAAAATGTTTTTAAAGAAAATTTGTTTGACGAGCAAGAAAGCGCGCAAGACAAGCCTGAGCCTAAAAACGACGTTTTAAACAGCGACGATCAAAATCAAATTTTGCCAAAAGATGAGCAGGGTGATCAAAAAATCCCCAAAAAGCCGGTGCAACAAACGTTTGATTTAAGCTAGCGCGTAAATTTGGTATTTGCGCTTTTAATCTAGAGGTTAGCATTAAATTTATGCGGGTTTGGCAGGCCTACATCAAATTTACGAGCTAAATTTAAGCCCAAAATCTGTAAAATCTCGGCTGATAAATTTGCATTTTACGGCACAAAAATAAAGCAGGGCGGCTAAATTTGGCTCTCAAATTTAACAAAAAAACTATCAAAATTTACGCCAAATCTGCAAAACAAACTGCAAAATGTCAAATTTGGCAAAAGCGGCAGGGAAAGCCAGCCCAAACGAACCTAGGAGAAAAAATGAACGAAACCCTCATAAATATCGGCCTTGCCGCGACGCAGATTTTATTTACGTTTGCGCTGGGATTTTATCTCATCACCTGCCTTCAGTGGTTTTCCTACAAGTTTGAGCGCGTGCTGTTTCACTTCACTAGGCCGCTGTGGCACGTGTTTTTCCTCATCGTGCCGATCGTGCTTTTTTACGGGGCGGAGCGATTTTTTTGGATCTATTTTTACTTTGCACTGGTGCCAAGCCTCGCCCTTTGGCACAAAAAACTCGATAAAAAGCTAGTTTTTACGCCGCGAGTCAAGCGATTTTTTGTTATCTTAGCGCTCGCCGTTATCGCTAGCTACGCCGTTTATATAGCGACGCAGTACCGCGTAAATTTAGGCGTCGTCCTGCCGCTCGTGGTATCTTTTGCGCTTAGCTTTTTGCTGGAAAAGGCTAAATTTAAAGCCTACGAAAACAGCGCGCGCAAAAAGCTAGCCTCGATGCCTGAGCTTAAAATCATCATGATAACGGCGAGTTTTGGCAAAACCAGCATCAAAAATTTCCTATTTGAGTTGCTTAAAAATGACTTCGCCTGCCGCAAAACCCCTCGCAGCGTAAACACGCTAGCAGGCCTCATCCAAGACGTAAACAACGAACTTGCCGTCGGTACGCAGATATATATCGCCGAGGCCGGCGCACGCCTAAAAGGCGACATCGCGCAGATCACGGAGTTTTTGAACCCGCAGATCGCCATCGTCGGCGAGATCGGCGCGCAGCATATCGAGTACTTTAAGACGCTTGAAAATATCCGCGCCACGAAGCTTGAGGCTCTTAGCTCAAAGCGCCTAGAAAAGGCTTTCGTGCACAGCAGCACGCAGGCAAACGAGGGCGAAAAGATAGAAATTTACGATAGCTATCTAAACGGTGTGGAGGCGAGCTTGGATGGGGTTAAATTTAAGCTTGGCGAGAGGGAATTTGCTTCGCCGCTGCTTGGTAAATTTAACGCCGCAAACCTAGCCGTCTGCGTCAAAACCGCGCTATATCTGGGGTTAGACGAGGCCAGGATCGCCGCAGCTCTTGCGCGCCTAAAAAACGTCGAGCATAGACTCGAGCGTATCGATGCCGGCGGCAAAATCATCATCGACGACGGTTTTAACGGTAACTTTAACGGTATGAGCGCGAGCTACGAGCTAGTCGCCGGCTACGAGGGGCGCAAGGTGCTCGTGACGCCCGGCATCATGGAGAGCAGCGACGAGGAGAACGAAAAACTAAGCAAGATCATCAACAAAACCTTTGATATCGTTATGCTAACAAGCTCGCTAAACGCCGTCGCGCTGCTAAAGCACCTAAGCAGGCCAAAAGTCATCGTCATCAAGGACAAATCAAAAATGCAAGAAGCCTTGGCGCAAAACACCAAAGCCGGCGATCTGATCCTTTTTTCAAACGACGCTCCGAGCTTTATGTAGGCGTAAATTTGAGGGTTTTGGGACGGCTAAAATTTGGTCTTTAGACCAGATTTATAGGCTTACTGCTTGACACTATAAAGCAAAAATTTACACTATAATTTGTGGCATTATTAGCTAAAATTTAAAAATTCTATCGCTTATTTTTGGCCAATTTTTCTGCAAGTATCTGTTTTAATTGATAATTATATTGCAACAAGCCCGTTTTAG
>NZ_CALIII010000035.1 GCF_938018145.1 uncultured Campylobacter sp. | reverse complement strand
ACGCCGCCCATCGGATAGAAATTTATAAAGAAGTAAACGCCTCTTGATTTTTTGGCGGCTGTTCCGCTCGTGGTCGTCGTAGGTTCAAGCTCCTCTTCGTAGACAAACGTGTAGTTCCAGCATTTTCTGCGGTGAGAGACGCCTAGCTGCCACTGCTTGTTATAGTCGCGCTCAAGGTCATACTGAGTACCGCTAAATAGCCTATAGTTATGCGGAAGCTCGACGTAGCCGTTTAGGTGCAGATAGTTTTGCTTTTCCTGCGCATTTTTTCTTTGCATCGTGTGCCAGAGGCTAGCGCCGAATTTATCGTGCGTATAGCTCGCGCCGCTTTGGACTTTTTCAAAGTATTTATTTACGTGCGAATACTCAAGTCTGTTGTAAAAAGACAAATTCGGTAGCGGATACCAGCCGATGATGTTTTTCAAATTTGAGCGCTTGTTCTCTTTGGTGTAATAACCCTGCGAAATAGTATGGCGTAAAAATTTCCTTCCGTCTTCGTTAAAGAAATACTGCGTCGCTCTGGCCGAAACCTCGTCTCTAGTGTGCTGAGGATTGATGAAGCTCTGATATTTTCGTCCAAGCATGTCGTAGACGTATACGTTGCCGTCATCTTCGGCCGTCTCGTATCTGTCTGGCAAGTCGCCTTCATTATATGCTTTAACCACATAATCTACACCCAAATTTAAACTATGATAAAAGCTCTCGTAAGCCTTAGCTAAGTCGGTCTGGAGCGAAAATTTATGATAATTTTCTATGTAGTTTGCGCTCCTATCCTCGTCTCCGGTCGGACGGTACATTTTCTTTGCATAGTCCACGTGGGTAGCGTATAAATAGTGATAATACGAGAATTTCAGATAATCGTCCGCTAAAGGCAAATGAAAGGAAACCGGCAGGTTAAATTCGTACTGCGTCGCTTTTACGCCGATTTTTCTCGTGTAGTTATGCGAGTAGAGATCGACAGAATAAAGCACGTTTGGCAAGATAAAACTATCGGTAAATTTATGATACTGAAAGCTCGGATACTCTTGAAGCGTATCTTTGTTTTCGTTTGGGCTACCGATTTTTGAGGTATCAGTGTAGTATCTCGCGTATGCACCGAAATAGTGCTTGTCGCTACTTAGAAAATAGTTTAGTTTTGAGGTTACGAGAGGATTGTCGTCGCTACCCGAGCCTCGTTTTTTCAAATTTATATAGTCGATATCGTTTAGCGCCGTCGCATCGAGCCACAAGCCCTCCTGCAAATCCTCGTTTATCAGGTGCTTAACGAGTCTATCTCGCTCATATTTTACATCAGCGCCCTTATGCGTTTTGTTTTTCAGAGGGAGTCTTAGCGAGTTTTTCTCGATCTGTCTTTGTCGGTAGCCCTCGGTATCTCTAAATGCGCCAAGTGTCACCGAACCCTTAGAATAAGGCGAATCGGCAAATCTAAACGTACCGTATATGCCCGTACCGCGTCTAGTGCGAATTTGCGGATCAAACTGTAAGTCCCAGCTGTCGTATTCGGCGATATAGATCGGTTGTTTGTAGTAAAATCCGTCGTTTTTGCCGTAACCAAACTCAGGCGGTAAAAGGCCTGTGCGTCTGCGAGTGTCTGTAGAAAAGCCAAAATACGGCAGATAAAACACAGGGACGTTTCCTACGTAAAACACGGGATTAAAAAGGTGTAAAAATTTACTCTCGCGGTTTAGCTTACCGCTGCTAAATTTGATCTTCCAATCCGGGTCTTGGACGTTGCAGCTCGATACGACCGCTCCGTTTACTTCGTAAAATTTAGACGTACTATTACTCTCGTCGCTTTGCATCCACACTTCCATGTCGCGGTTCATCATAAATAGCGTCTCGTAGTTGCTATCTTTGCTATTTAGATCGATCTTTGCGTACGAGCAGCGCGAGATTTCGTCCTTATTTCTTATCAAATTTACGTTACCGAAAAGCTCCAAGATCTCTTTTTGCTGATCGTAAACGGCTCTGTCCGCGCTCATCAAATAATCTTGCGAATACACAAGCACGTTTTTATTTGCGGTAACTATGCCGTTATCGCGCTTTACGTCGTCAGCTAAAAGCTCGAAATTTTGAACGGCATAGCAACTAAAAGCCCCGAAAATAAGCGTCAAAAAAAATCTAATAAACATTTATAACTACCGTTTTCGCGGCCTTATCTTGCCACGTTTGAAATAATGGATTTGAAAACGCCCATGCAAAACCTAGGAAAAATGCGTTTTCGCTGATAATGCGTACCAAAGAGCGAGTGAGAGAATTTAGCAAGCCCGGCTTATCGAGCAGATCAATATCCACGCACACGATCTTCATCGCGACCTTGCCGATACTAGCGCCGCAATACCACGTAAAAAACGTCTGGTAAATAACCTCGAGCAAGACTATCTGCGGTATCATTTCCATAGCTAGCGCACTGATCTGCTCGTAGTCCAGCCCATCAAATTTTTCGTAGCAGACGGCATAAAACAAAAATGAGATTAAAAACTTATCTATCCCCCATGCGACGGCTCTTTTGCCGACGCTAGCGAGCGTGATATTTTCGTTTTCGAGCTTATCTATGACGCTCCTGCTCATTCGCGCCCTTTTAGCATTTGCCAGGCGATATCTTTTCGGTACTGCGCGCCGTCAAATTCTACGTTTTCGCAAAGCTCATAGGCCTTTTGCTGCGCTTGTTTTATGCTTTTGCCAAGCCCCACGCACACGAGTACTCGTCCACCGTCAGCATAGATCTCGCCGCCCTGTTCGCTCACTCCTGCGTATGCTATGTGCGAGTTTTCCGGAACGTTTTTTACGCTGATTTTGGCCCTAGGCGAGCTTGAAAAAGGATAATTTTTACTAGCCATCACGACTCCGACGGCAAATTCGTCTTTTAGCTTCACGGGTTTTAGATCGCCTTTTGCCGCGTTTAGTAAAATTTCGCCCAGATCGCCATCGATCAGCGGCATTAGCACCTCACACTCCGGATCGCCGAAACGCACGTTAAACTCAAGTACGTACGGCACGCCCTTAACCACCATAAGCCCTACAAAAAGCACGCCGCAGAAAGGATTTCCCTCGGCTTTCATGCCTTTTAGAGTCGGTTTTACGACCTCTTCTTCGACCTGTTTTATTAGCTCCTGGCTTGCTAGCGGACTAGGAGCGTACGCACCCATGCCGCCCGTATTTGGTCCCTCGTCGTTATCTTTTAGGCGTTTATGATCCTGCGCTACGGGCATGCTGACGAAATTTTCGCCGTCGCAAATAGCAAAAAAGCTAAGCTCGAATCCGTCTAAAAACTCCTCCACGACCACGCGTTTACCGGCCTCGCCAAAGCTCTCGCCGCTTAGCATATCGCGAGCTGCGGCCTTTGCTTCATCGCGGCTTTGCGCGATTATCACGCCTTTGCCAGCGCACAGTCCGTCGGCCTTAACGACGACGGGAGCGGTAAGAGAGTCTATAAATTTAGCCGCAGCATCGTAATCATCGGTATTTAGATAAGCAGCCGTTCGGATAGCGTTTCTAGCTAAAAAATCCTTCATAAACGCCTTGCTGCCCTCGAGTCTAGCCGCAGCCCTGCTCGGTCCAAAAATGTTTAAATTTCGCGCCTTAAATATATCCACGACGCCGTCGCTTAACGGCGCTTCGGGGCCGACGATCGTTAGTTCTATTTGCTCTGATTGGGCAAATTCTGCGAGCTGATTATAGTCTTTGGGTTTTAGATTTGTGCCGAGCTTTGAGGTAGCTCCGTTTCCTGGAGCAAAGAAAAGCTCGTGTTTGCGGGATTCTTGAAGTTTTAGAGCTATTGAGTACTCGCGCCCGCCGCTTCCGATTATCAAAATTTTCATAATTTCTCCAAAAATAAAAACCCAAGTGAGCGGTGCGCATATAAGTGGCCCGAAAATTCAAAGCCAACCTTGCAAATAGGCGGTTCCTTTAGGTCGCAACTTCTCGCGCTCGCACGCTCAAACGAAGCCACGTCACACAGTTCCGCACATCTTCGCCGATACTAATGTGTTGGACCCTGTAAAAATACGCTGCCAAATCACTCAGGCAAGGTTATTATATAAAATTTTAGCTTAAAGTAGCGTTTTTGCGAGGCTTACGCAGGAATTTATATTTTGCTGAGCGCTCACTGCGGGCGAGGTAAAAATTTCTAGCTCTTTTGCCGTCGTAAGCCCGATAGCGACGGCTTTATAGCTCTCATCCCAGCCAAAATTTCGCGTAAAATTTCGCACTGCTGAGGGAGCTGTAAAAATAATCGCTGAGTTTTTAGGCGGTTTTTGCTCCTCCTTAAGCGGTTTAAAAACGTTTTCGTAAGCGATTATTTGCGTCAAATTTACGCCGCTTTCTCGTAAAATTTCACCAACGCTCGAAGCCGTCTCGCGCGCTCTTAAAAATAGCGTTTTTTTGCCTTGCAGAAGCGGTGCGATCTCTGCGGCAAAATCGTTTCCGTGAGCGTTTTTTGCGGTGTAAATTTGAGCGAAGCCAAACCCGCTAGCCGCTCGGCTAGTGCCTTCGCCGATGGAGTAAATTTGCAAA
>NZ_CALIII010000034.1 GCF_938018145.1 uncultured Campylobacter sp. | reverse complement strand
GGCTATATGCCTAGCGCACGCTTAAATTTTAAAACCGCCTCGCCTAGCCGCGCGATATTTCCGCTTGGCTCTTTTTGTTCAAATTTAAAGTTTATTGAAAAGTATTTCGCCTTGACTTTTACGCTCAAATTTTAATCTCAATCTCTTTTTTATCCATTTTTCGCTAAAATCGCTAAATTTTAAAAACGCGCGGCATCCGCAAAAAAGGAAATTTATGCAAAACTCAAAGCAAACCATCACCGAAAAGATTTTCAGCGAGCACGTAGGGCGCGAGGTTTTCGCGGGCGAGATCATCGAGAGCGACATCGACATGGTCATCGGCAACGACATCACGACTCCTATCTCCATCAAGCAGTTTGAGCGAAGCGGCGCGACAAGGCTAGCTAACCCAGACGGCTTTAGCGTCGTGATGGACCACTACATCCCCGCAAAAGACATCCTAAGCGCCAACCAAGCCAAAATCAGCCGCGATTTTGCGTATAAGCACGATTTGAAAAATTATTTCGACGAAAAGGACATGGGCATCGAGCACGCGCTTTTGCCGGAAAAAGGGCTCGTGGTGCCTGGCGACGTCATCATCGGCGCCGATAGCCACACCTGTACGCACGGCGCGCTGGGAGCCTTTGCCACGGGCATGGGCAGCACCGACCTAGCCTACGCGATGATAACGGGTAAAAACTGGTTTAAGGTGCCGCCGACTATCAAAGTGATCTTTCGCGGCAAGCTAGACCGCCACGTCTACGGCAAGGACCTCATCCTAGAGATCATCCGCCGCATCGGCGTAGACGGCGCGCTGTATAAGGCGCTGGAGTTTACGGGCGAGACGATAGAGAACCTCGATATGGACGGGCGCTTTAGCATGTGCAACATGGCGATCGAGGCCGGCGGCAAAAGCGGCATCATCGCGGTCGATGAAACCACGAAAGAGTTTTTAAAGGGTAAAAATTTACGCGCCGAGCCGAAGCTGCACTACTCCGACGAGGGCGCGAACTACGAGCAAATTTTAGAGATCGACGTTAGCAATCTCGATCCCGTGATCGCCTATCCGTTCCTACCTAGCAACGGCAAGAGCGTGCGCGAGGCCGTGAAAGACGATATCGCTATCGATCAGGCCTTTATCGGCAGCTGCACGAACGGTAGGCTAAGCGATCTACGCATCGCGGCCGAGATCCTAAAAGGCCGCAAAGTAGCGCGCAAAACCCGCCTCATCATCACGCCGGCGACGCAAAAGATCGCCCTGCAAGCGCAAAAAGAGGGGCTGATGGATATTTTCGCGGAAGCGGGCGCAGTCGTGAGCAACCCGACCTGCGGCGCGTGCCTGGGCGGATATATGGGGATTTTGGGCGTTGGGGAACGCTGCGTGAGCACGACAAATAGAAACTTCGTCGGCCGCATGGGAGATCGCACGAGCGAGGTGTATCTGGCAAACTCTGCCGTAGCTGCGGCGAGTGCAGTAATGGGCAAGATCGCCGACCCAAGGGATTTGTAGTTTTATAAAATTTCAAAAAAGGGGAAGGGCTATTATAAAGCCTTCCTTCTTAAAAGGCGCAACTTATTAGGCTTACTACTTCAAATTATTTTGCAAATTTACAAGAGAACTCATTCCCTAGATCGCAAGCTTTCTTATTGAGTTCTTTTGCTTTTGCTTTATCTTTTTCTATGCCCAACCCCTTATAGTACAATGAGGCAAGGCGACCGCAACCATATCCGTCATCGTCGTCACAAGCTTTTTGATAAAACTCATGTGCTTTTGCATAGTTCTGTTCTCTAAAAAACATCTCGCCAAGACCGGCGCAACCATTCGCATTACCGCCGTCACAAGCTTTTTGATAAAGCTCCTTTGCCTTTTTACTACTTTCAAATAAGCTTAGAATTTTTAGATTGCCTTTTGCGTATAAAAAAGCTAGCTGATTGCAAGCCCATGCCCTATTTTGCCCGCACTCTTTATCGAGAATTTTTTCGGCCTTTTCGTAGTCTTTGTTTTTTAACGCAGCTTGAACCATATCATACTCATTGGCAAAACAAAAACAGGACACGCATAATATAACAAAATAAATTTTTCTCATTTTTGATCCTTTAATTTATCTTCAATATTTGTCATGACTCTAAATTCAACCCTTTGTGAATTTAAATAATTCTCTTTTAAACCGCTTTTTGAGGTTAATTTTAAATTATCATCAAGTGTTTTAGCAGACGCAAAACCTATGGCCCTAAAATGCTTTTTTAAAAAATCACCTTCTTTTGAATGCCTTAATATATATTCCAAAACAGACTGTGCTCTTTTAGAGGACAAAGCCATATTTTTTAGATATGCATCATCCGCGCTTGCATCATTCCAAACAGAGCTAGTATGACCCTCTATTCGTATTTCGTCGATATTATCTATAATATTTTTATCTGTTATTATTTTTAAATATCTAGGAAAAAAGTTATCCAAAATTTTTTCGAAATCTTTTGATAACTCCGCCTCACCTGTTTTAAAAAGAATTTCCGGCTTATTAAATCTAATAGTAAGATCATCCTCGATAACTGCATTAAATTTGGATAAATCGTCTTTAAATTCTTCTCTCAATAATGCTGTCAAATTTAGTCTTAGCTCTTTATAGTTCTTTGGTATAGCCTGACTCTTTTCTAGCTGTTCTTGTAAATTTACAACCTTAGAATTTTCATTTACCTTTAACATATACAAAGAAAACAGTAGCAAAAACACAAGCATCAAAGCTGTCATGATATCGCTCAATGCTATCCAGTAACTATTTTTGCCGGTTTTCTTAAAAAGACTCATTTTATTTTTCGCTAATTTTTTTAAGTAAATTTATGATTTCTTCTTGATTTTTTATAAGCTCGGACGGATTAAATTCTTCGCTTTTATCTTCTTTGTTTATGGCTCTAAAAAAGAAAATATCAATCAGCTTTAAAAACAGTGACCCAAAAATAGCAAAAATAGATATACTAAAGGCTGTTTTGATACCGTTTATGAGTTTAGGGATACTATTTTCAACATCATTAGCATCAAAATCAATCAAGCCCAAAAATATACCCAAAAAAGTGAAGCCTATACCTATAGTGATTAAAATATCCGAACTTTGGCTATGTAGTCTTTTGCTTTTTATCAAATTTATTAGAAAAAAGATAAAAAACACAAAAATAATACCAACGCCG
>NZ_CALIII010000033.1 GCF_938018145.1 uncultured Campylobacter sp. | reverse complement strand
AGCTTACGATTAGAAAAATGAGTGCGATTAGAAGTGCTGCGGCGTCGTGCATATCGTCAAATCTCCAAAATTTCAGGCTCTCCAAACAGTCGTTTGGCTTCTTTTAAAACCGATTGATTTTTTGCGACTTTGGGATCGGTTTGAGTTTTTGCAGTCAAATTTGACGCAGGATTTTGAGCATTCAAATTTGCTTCGCTTGAGAACGAGCCTTCAAAATTTTCTTCGTTTTGAAACTTCTCGCCGCTTAAATTTGACGTATCTAAATTTTGCCTTACGTCGGCGTTTGCAGGCTCGCTTGCGTCTTGCTCAAAAAGGCCGTCATCATAGTCTGCCGCTTCGCTAAACATCTCGCTCACGTCGTCCGGATCAAACGGCGGCTCGCCAAAAGTAGCCGTTTGCGACGCGCTGTTTTGGTTAAATTTAGCCGCGGCGCTTGGTTTTTGCTCCGTTTTTGCGGAGTTTTGACTCTCTAGTCGTCTTAGCTCATCATCTAAAAACGCTAAATCCGCCCCTGCTTGGGCGTCGTCGTCGCTCTTAAATTTTAGCGAATACGCCTCGTGAAAATCGTGCGTATCGTCGCGCATGCTCTCAAAATCAGGCGCAAATTTAGGCTCGGCTGGATGTTTTAAATTCGTCTGCGAGTTTTGCGTCAAATTTGCCGCATTTTCGTTTAAATTTAAAGGCGTGGTTTTATCGCTGAGTGAGTCGCTATTAGCTTGCGTGCTCGGCGCCGAGTCGTTAGCCGTTTGAAAAATATCCGCTTGCATTTGCGGCGTCAAATTTTGCGTTTGCTCGCCCCGCTCGCCGCTTTCAAATTTGGCGTCTAAATTTTGCTCCGAGGGCGCAACTGTTCCCTCCTCGCTACCGCCTGCAAACAAATTTCTAGTCAAATTTGAGGGCTCTTGCGCTTGGTCGTTTCGGCTTAAATTTTCTTGCACGCCGTCCGAGTCAAATTTGGAGCCAGCCTGGTTTGACGCCACCTCATTGCTCTCAGATTTTGCCACACCGCCGCGCTCGTCATCCAAATTTGCCGTACCCTTTTGCTCTTGCGCCCCTATTTCTGGGCTTTGCCTGGGAGTTATCTTTATCTTTGCGCTCTCGCCAAAAAGACTGCGCAAGATCTGCAAAATCACCTTCGAACCCTCGCGAAGCCGCTTCTGATCGTTGCCCGCCGCACTTGAAGCCAGGCTCATGCAGCCGTCTGAAAACTCCAAAAACTCGATGCAGTTTTTAAAGCACTCGCCAAGATCAAAGCTGCGGTCGTAAATTTTGGCCAAAAACGCCTCGTAAGCGGGATTTGGGGTTTTCGCGGCGCTGGCTTGACCGCCCGACTCCTGCGGCGTCTTGGCATTTAAATTTGCTGAGCCGGCTAGAGTCTGAGCGCTCAAATTTCGCCCCTCAGTCGCGCCGTTTTGCGAGGCGAGTTTTGCCGCATTTACACCTGTCGAATTTGACCCGTCAATAGAGGCTGAAATTTGACCCATCTGCGCAGGAGCCGCAGATTTAGCCGCTTCGCCTCGTCCGCCAGCAAAATTTGACGCCGAACGGGAGCCGCCAAAATCAGCCGCACGAGCCTGCGAATCCGCAAATTTTTCCCTCGCGTCCACGGCTATCATCTCGTCGATCGATTTTAGATTTATCGCCTCGATCATCATAAAAAGCATCACGCCAAGCACGAATCCGCCGTCGCTGCTAACGCTTAGCATCGAGCGCGCCTGCGAGAGGATCCTAAAAAATCTCTCATACAAAAGCAGCGAGTATTTCGGGCTTTGCGCGAGGAAATTTGCCTTTAGATTTGCCGTTATCTCATCTATCACCATCTCGGCGTCGTAGCTCTCCAGCTGCGCTACCGCCGCGCTCACGGCTGATTTGTCGCCGCTCATAACGAGCGCCAAGATCTCCTCTATGCGCTGCGGATCAAGCAGTCCCAGCATCTGCGCGACGGCGCTTTGCGTGAGCTCGCCCTTGGCGTAGATGATGGCCTGATCTAGCAGCGTGAGAGTGTCGCGCAGCGAGCCCGCGCCGCTACGAGCGAGGATCTCGAGGGCCTCTTTTTCGTGCGGGACGTTTTCGCGGTTTAGGATAAAATCAAGATGCGCGACGACGTCCGGGCGCGAGATCTGGCGAAATCTAAAATGCTGCGTACGCGATAGCACGGTGGCGGGGAGCTTGAGCGGATCGGTCGTGGCTAGGATAAATTTGACGTAGGGCGGCGGCTCCTCGAGCGTCTTTAGCAGCGCGTTAAACGCGGGCGTGGAGAGCATATGCACCTCGTCGATGATAAAAATCTTAAAGCGCGCGATCGCCGGAGCGTACTTGGTCTGCTCGATGAGCCCCTTTATATCGTCGATACCGCGGTGGCTGGCCGCGTCCATCTCGATGATGTCGATGTGGCGGCCTTCGTTTGCGGCGATACAGTTGGCGCACTGCTCGCAGGGCTGGCTAGTAGGGCCGTGATCGCAAACCAGTGCCTTTGAAAATATCCTCGCGCTCGAGGTTTTGCCGCTGCCGCGAAGCCCCGAAAAAAGGTAGGCGTGGGTGAGGCGGCTCTCGTCCAGAGCGTGCGTGAGGCTGGTGCTGACGGCCTCCTGGCCTACGAGCTCGCTAAAATTTCGCGGTCTATATCTAAGCGCTAATGCTTGCAACACGGATTTTTCCTTAAATTTAAGATGTGATATTCTACTTTTTTTTGGATAAAAATTTAATATATTACGGCTCGGCACGTCGCGGGGCGAGATAAATTTCGGCGAGGAAATTTGCCTGCAAGCACGAATTTATCGTGTGCGAGCGCTAGACGAGCAAGAGCGAAAATCGGGCCAGCATATTTGACGCTTCCGCCTTTTTACTATCGCTGGACGGCAACAAATTTGAAGCCAAATCGCACTGCCCAAATTCCGCCAAATTTAGCTGCGTCGATTTTGGTAATTTGGCGAAATTTGCTATAATCGCGCGGAAATGAAATTCAAAAAAGGGAGAAAATGAGAAAAGTTGTATTATGCGCATTTATTTTGGCATTTGGATTTTTAGCTGCTGGTTGCGAGAGGAACGACTACCAGCACCCGATGTACCGCTCTACTAAAAATAAATAACTCTAAATCAGGTGGTTACTCGCCGCCTTGAAATTTCACTACTCGCAGGTTTCTTTCGTTTTATAAGGTTGTGAATACAGATAAATTTAACGCATTAAAGTAGAAAATAAAAAGCGGCAAAATTTAGCAAACGAGGCGGGTCAAATTTGAG
>NZ_CALIII010000032.1 GCF_938018145.1 uncultured Campylobacter sp. | reverse complement strand
AAAGGATAAGCTGGTCGTCAAAAAGCACGAGATGGACGCGGACGGCAAAATTTATCTCATTTTTATGAAGGATTACAGGCGGTTTTTGGTGCTTGACGAAGCGGTGCTAAACTCGGCCTACATACAGCTTTTCGTGCTCGAAAACTACGACAAAGAGCTGTTTGAGCCGGTCGTTTTAAACGGCGCGGTTAAAATTTATAGGCTGCTAAGATGAGGGCGGTAAATTTGATCAAGGCGCGGGTATCCGCTAAATTTGCGATAGAGGTTTTTTAAATGGCAAAATTTGGATTTTTATCTCACGCCGATATGAGCATTTACTTTTTCCGCGCGCCGATCATGCGCGAGCTAAAGCGGCTCGGACACGAGGTGTTTGCTATCGCGCCAAAGGGCGACTACACGGATAGGCTAAAAAGCGAGTTTAACTGCGTGACGTACGAGCTTGACCGCGCGAGCCTAAATCCTCTAACCGTGCTTGAAAACTCAAAAAAGCTCGCCGATATCTTGCACGGGTTAAATTTAGACCTGCTGCAAACCTCGGCGCACAAATCAAACGTGTTTGGCACCTTTGCGGCTAAAAAAGCGGACATAAAGCGCGTGATAAATTTGGTCGAGGGGCTTGGCAGCTTTTATATCGATAACGACTTAAAAACCCGTCTCGTGCGCGCCGCGATCGAGACGCTTTATAAAAAAGCGCTAAAGATGAGCGACGGCTGCGTGTTCGTAAACGAGGCCGATCCGGCGTATTTTTTGAGCCGCGGTTTGATAGCCGAGGAGAAAATTTTTAAGATAAAAAGCGTGGGCGTGGATACGCTCAAATTTGACGAAAATAGCGTGCCGGCCGCAAATTTGGGCGAGGATCTGCGCGGCAAAAAGATCGTGCTGATGATAGCGCGCGCGATGTGGCACAAGGGCGTGCGCGAGTTTTACGAGGCGGCCGAGCTTTTACGCGGGCGCGAGGACTGCGCGTTCGTCTTTGCGGGCGAAGGGTTTGAAGGAAACAAAAGTACGGCGGATGCGAAGTTTCTAACGGGCGGAGCCGTGCGGTATCTGGGCGCTAGAGACGACGTGCCGGAGCTTTTAAAGGCTAGCTATCTACTCGCGCTTCCAAGCTACAAAGAGGGCTTTCCGCGCACGGTTTTAGAGGCGATGAGTATGGGTAGGCCGGTCGTTGCTAGCGATGTAGCGGGCTGCAACGAGGCCGTGACGAACGGCTTTAACGGCCTGCTTTGCGAGGTAAAAAGCTCCGCCGATCTAGCCGCAAAGATAGAAATTTTACTAAACGACGAAAATTTGGCCGCACAGATGGGGCGAAACGGGCGGGAGCTCGCCCTGCGCGAGTTTGACGAGCGAGCGGTTGCTCGAAAATATATAGAAATTTATAGGAAATTTATCGATGTATAGGGCGTTTTTTAAGAGATTACTGGATATTTGCGGCGCGATTTTTCTCATAGTTTTGACGCTGCCGATTATGGCGGTCGTTGCGATTTTGATATATTTTAAGGTTAGCAAGGACGTCATTTTTACGCAGGCACGCCCGGGCTTGCACGCTAAAATTTTTAAAATTTACAAATTTAAAACGATGAGCGACGAGCGCGGCGCGGACGGCGAGCTACTGCCCGACGAGCTGCGCCTAAGCGGCATCGGCAAGACTATCCGAAGCCTCAGCCTTGATGAGCTACCGCAGCTTTTTAACGTGCTAAAGGGCGATATGAGCTTCATCGGGCCGCGTCCGCTTTTGGTCGAGTACCTGCCTCTTTACGACGCCGAGCAGGCGACCCGCCACGACGTGAGGCCCGGTATCACGGGGCTAGCGCAGGTAAACGGCCGCAACGCGATAAGCTGGGCGGAGAAGTTTAAATTTGACGCGAGATACGTCCGCGAGCTTAGCTTTGCTCTGGACGTTAAAATCGCGATTTTAACCGTGCAAAAGGTGCTAAAACGAAGCGGCGTGAGCAAAGAGGGCATGGCTACGACGGAGAAATTTAATGGCCGCAACTAAAATTTACGTTTACGGCTTTAGCGGACACGGAGCCGTCGTCGCGGATGTGGCAAGAGCCTGCGGATACGGCGAGGTCGTGTTTTTGGACGACGCTAAATTTGACGGCAAAAACGTGCTCAAATTTGACCCGAGCCTCGAAAAAGCGGACGTGATCGTGGCTATCGGGGATAATAAAATCAGACGCATCCTGCAAGAAAGAGTAAAAAACGCGGGCTTTGGCGTAGTAAATTTGATCCATCCAAGCGCGGTGGTAAGCGCTAGCGCGCAAATAGGCGAGGGCGCGGTCGTAATGCCAAATGCCGTCATAAACGCGCGCGCTGTAATAGGCGAGGGCGCGATAATAAACACTGGCGCGATCATCGAG
>NZ_CALIII010000031.1 GCF_938018145.1 uncultured Campylobacter sp. | reverse complement strand
AGCTTTGAGGCGCTTACGATACGCTCTTTACCTAAAATTTTACGCAGCTCCGCGATATAAACGCGCAGGCTAAGCTCGCTAGGACTCTCGTCGTAGTCCCAAATTTGAGAATAAATCTCCTCTCTACTTAAAAATTTATCCTGATTTTTAAGTAAGAGTGCCAGCAGCCTAGACTGCTTTTTAGGCATCGAGACAGCCTTGCCGTCGCGAAATAGCAAGCCCTGATTCATATCAAAGCCCAAATTTTCGCCCAGATTTATCAGCTCGTTTTTATTGTGCACGAAGGTGCGTTTTAGCAAATTTTGCACGCGCAGATGTAGCTCTTTTAGCTCAAACGGCTTTTTGATGTAGTCGTCGCAGCCGCTAGTAAAGCCGCTTTGCACGTCATCAAGCGTATTTAGCGAGGTCGTAAATATACAAGGCGTATTTTTGCCAGCGTTTCGCAGCTCCCGAAGTAGCGCAAAGCCGCTACCGCCGATGATTTTAACGTCAAATATCCAAAGATCGAAGTTGCTTTCATAAGCCAAATTTAACGCATCGTCGTAGCTTTTCGCGCCCGCAGTCTCGTAGCCCTGCGCCTCCAGATACGCGCGCATCATCTCAAGCAGCATATTTTCGTCCTCGACGATCAAAATTTTACTCATTTTCGCTCCGTTTTTGTTTGCTTTTGTCGTTTTACGGCGTTTTATCCGCTTGATCTTATTACGTCTGTCGGCGCGGCTTTACGCTAAATTTTTCGCCAAACATCTCAAATTTGCGTTAAATTTACCCACATGCGCTCAAATTTAGCCGCAAACAGATCCTGCGTAAATTTATCAAATTTCATCTAAATTTGAAGGTAAAATTTCATAAATTTATAAGTTCGAGCCTCCAAAAAGGAAGCTCGAATTTTATTATTTCATCGGCTGTTTTGGGCCTTTGTAGCCGCCGGTTTGATTACAATCTCCGGCATTTGCACAGTCCTGCGCCATCATGCCTTTACCGCCGTGCTTAAATCCGCCCTTAAAATCGTGCTTAAATTTCTTGTGAAAATCATCGTCGTCATCGCCGTCTTTTAGCTCGATATCAAGCTTTTTTGCCTCCGCCACGCTTAGCGCGCCCACTTGGGCGTTATAGCCGCTTCTAAACTCGCGCATAAACGCCTCTCTATCGGCGATACTCATACCCTCAAACTTCTTTCTGATTTCGGCCTTTAGCCCGCGTTTGGCCTCTTTGGCCTCAAATTTTAGCTTGCCAGCGCGTTTGTCTATCTCAAACGCTACCTCGCTAAGCGTCTTAGCATCGGCATTTGCGACCATTTTATAAAGCTCGTCGTTCGTGCTATTTTCAAGCGAAGCGGCAAAAAGCCCGCCCGCAACCAACATACTAATCAAAACTACTTTTTTCATTTTCTCTCCTTTAAAAAGATGAGCGAAGTTTAAAGAAAAGTCGTGAAAAAAATGTTAATTTAAAATTTCGTTGATTTTTTTGACGAAATTTAGCGGATTTACCTGCACCCCGCCGACGATCACGCCAAAGTGCAGGTGCGGCCCGCTCACTCGACCGCTAGCGCCGCTAAGCGCGATGATATCGCCCTTTTTTACAACTTGTCCGACTTTGACGTTTAGCGCGCTTAGATGATAGTACTGCGTGTAAATGCCCTCGCCGTGATCTATCACCACAGATCCGCCCGCGTAGTAACGATCTTTTGCGATGACGACTACGCCGTCGTTTGCCGCGATCACCGATGAGCCGACCGCCGCTCTAAAGTCCGTGCCGCCGTGATAGCTCTTTAAAGTGCCGTTAAATACGCGCGCGGTGCCGAACGGGCTCGTGACCGCAGAACTCATCGGCAGGATAAATTTGGAGTCAAATTTTAGCCCGGCATTAACCGTCGCGTAGATTTTATTCGCCTCCTCGCGCTCCTCCTCGATACGCTTTAGCACGTCTTTTGGCGGCGTTACTTTGCTGCCTTCGACGGTTATTTTTTCTTTTTTATATTCGCCCTCTACGATCTTAAAAATTATCGTCTCATCACCGCTTTTAAGCCCGTTTATTAGCTTTATTTCGCCCTTTTGACGGTAGCTAGCGGCGACGAGGACAAATTTTAGTTTTTCATCCCCGGGCACGCTAAGCCAGCGCTTTTTCTTGCCGTCAATGCTTAAATTTCCGGCAAATTTAGCCTCCACCTGCACTATCTCGACGTCGCCGTTTACGATCGTCTGAGTTTCGCTAGTTGCGCCGCCCTGCCCTTTTGCGCTCAAATTTAAACAAATCAAAACGGCTAAAATAATTTTTTTCATTTACATCCTTTACGTAAATTTAACGAATAATTTTTAAATTTAATAAAAAAATACTATAATAGCGGGTAAATTTTACGAAAAAGGAAACGAAATGCGAAATTTTTTCAAACTGGCGCTTTGCCTCATGTTGCTATCGGGAGCTGCTTTTGCCGAACTTACGCAAAATCAAAGGGTAAAAACGGCACTCAATATCCTAGATACGTTCGGACAAGATAACGAAAAACTTGCCGAAAAAAACAGAAAAATCAACCTAAAAGACGTCAAAGGCATCGTAATCATCCCGGATCTCGTTAAGAGCGGGTTTATAATCAGTGGACATAACGGAAGCGGTATTTTCGTAGCTAAAAATGATGACAACGAATGGAGCAGCCCGATATTTGTGGATTTTAGAGGCGGCGGCATAGGTGCGCAAGCAGGCTACCAATCAAGCGATTTGATAATACTTTTTAAATCAAGCAGATCTTACGACGGTTTAGTAAACGGCAAAGGCACCCTAGATATCAGCGTCGATGCCGCTATAATGGGAGTGGGCGAAAAAGCTGCCGCGATGACGGATTTGCCTGAGATTTCGGCATTTGGCGTATCAAAATCAAAAGAGAGAGGAATATTTTTCGGCGTTAGCCTAAACGCGTCAAATTTAGTTATAAATATGCAAGACACCAACGACTACTACGAGAGAATGTATGCGATCGAAGATATCTACAACAACTCTCCGAAAGACTCAAGATATACAAAAACGCTAAAAGAAGTATTGAATAAATATTTTAAATAATTAAGAGGAAAAACGGTTTGGCCTAGCAGC
>NZ_CALIII010000030.1 GCF_938018145.1 uncultured Campylobacter sp. | reverse complement strand
GGAAACAGCGAGTAGCTAGCAAGCAGCGGTGATTCGTCGGTTCTAGTGTAGACGATGTCGCTCATCTTTCCTCCTAATTAAATTTCGCAAAATCTTATCCAAATTTATATTAAAACGCCTTTTGGCGCGCTACTTTTGGGAGTTTATCGCACCCACGTGTTCATCGTAGGTTACGCTAAATTTATGCTTGCCCGTCTTTTTATCCCGCACGAAGTACAAAAACTCGCTCTGCGCCGGCCTTATCGCCGCCCTGATCGCAGCTAGCCCCACGGTGCAAACGGGGCTTGGCGGCAGGCCTTCGTTTAGATAGGTGTTAAATTTACTCTTGTCGCTTCGTATGCGCTCGGCCGTGACCGTCTCGTGCGAGTAGAGTCCGTAGTTTAGCGTGCCGTCCATTTGCAGCTTCATGCCCTTTTTTAGGCGGTTTTGGATGACGGAAGCGACAAGGGGCATCTCATCCTCGTTTGCCGCCTCCTTTTGCACTACCGAGGCAGTTACGAGATACTCGCTCCAGCGCTTTTCGTCGTAGCTTCCCAGTAGCTCGGTAGCCGTTTTTTCGTGTGATTTTTTAGATAAATTTACGAGGTGCGCCGCTAGTTGTTCTTCGTTTACGCCAAGGGGCACTTTATAGGTTTCAGGCACTAAAAAGCCGTCCTCTAGCGGAGCAAATTTGGCGTAAAATTCATTTAGCTTCGCCTCGCTCAAATTTAGCTTTTTTGCGACCTCTTGCAAAAACACGGCCGTCGTTTCGCCCGGAATCAGCGTTATTTGCGTTAGGGCCGCTTTTGCGGTCGTGAGTTTATATAAAAAATCAAGCTTGCTAAGCTTTGCCGCGCCCAGGTCTATCCAGCCTGCTTGCACGTGCCCCATAGCGCGCAAGATCATGGCGTCGAATTTATTTGCGTCCGTATTTTTTTCGCTTAGATATGATATAATCCCAAGCGTACTGCCCTGAGGCACGAAAATGACCTCGCTCACGCTCACCGGGCGGCTAAGATAAACAAGAAAGCTCAGAAAAAATATGAAAATCATCTCGCTGATAATGAAGAAAATTTGGCGCATTTTGATCCCTGCGGTTTTGATATTCGTCATTTTTATAGCCGTCCTAAAACACGGCGTCGAGATAGAAAATATCGACGCGGGCGACTTTAAAATAGAGCAATTATATATAAAACTCGATAAAAAAATAATTTTACGCGCGCAAAATATAGAGATACCTAAACAAAGCGCCAAGGATAGCTCCGAGGACGCGCTGCTAGATCTATCCAAAAACATCGTCTGGATCGATAGGCTGTTTGAGGAAATCTTACTTGAGCGCGTCAAATTTCTAAACAGCGAGTCCACGCTATTTTATAGAGACGACGTTTTTTATCTAGATAGCCCGTTTTTGGCGGTTAGCTCAAATTTTAAAGATACCGAGGACGGCATAACCGCAAACATCTATCTGCTCGAGTTTAAGGACTTTAACATCACTTTAAGCGGCGTTAGCAATGCCGATTTGAGGCGTCAAATTTACGATTTTAACGGCACTTTTTCTAGCCACGAGCTAAACGGAAACGCTACCGTAAACCTCAAAAAAGCCGAGCTAAAATACGAGCTAAGCGACATAAACGCGACTAGCCTAAGAGGCTTTATGGACGAGCTGGGCGCAAAAACGGGGCTAGATAAAGAGATAAAAAGCTGGATCTACGGCTACATCACGGCGGATAACTACTTCGTAAAATCGCTTCGGGGTAGATTTGACCTAAACAAGCAAGAGCCCTATCTAAACGAGCTTAGCGCGCAGGGTTTTTCTAAAAACGTAAAGGTTAAATTTCACGAAAAACTACCCGCCGCCACAGCCGAGGGAGTCGACGTCGAGCTAAAAAAAGGCTCGCTATTTTTCACGCTAAAAAACCCAAAATGGCAGGGCAAAAATCTAAACGCAAGCACCCTTGAAATCTATAAAATTTTCGAGGAAAAAGGCGCCGGGCTCACGCTAAATCTGCAAACCTCGGCCCTCTACGACAAAAGCGTAAACTCCATACTAAAAGCCTACGACATCGAGGTTCCCGTTGAACAGCTAAGCGGCAAAACGGACGGCAAACTCGCGCTTGATATCAAATTTGACCCGCTAGAGGTGACGCCTAAGGGTAAATTTAAGGTATCAGGCGGACAGACCCTGATCGCGGGAGCTAAATTTAACATAGATACC
>NZ_CALIII010000029.1 GCF_938018145.1 uncultured Campylobacter sp. | reverse complement strand
AAATGCCCTATTTATCGGTATTTAAACCGCCTCTTTTGCAGTTTCCCTTTCTTTGAATTTTTTCTTAAACTTATGGTACACTTTTGATAAAAGGTGGTACAATGGAAGCATTTTACAAAAATAATCCTATAAAATGACTTTAGCGTAGCATATATCCGCAGATTTAATCCTCTTCCCCACTATTGCCATGCTCTCATCTAGCAAATTTAGACCTGACGATAGCCGTTGACACTCCTCTCATCCAAGCTCTAACTTCTTGATTTTTATTACTCCCACTATTTTATAGGCTTATCTAGAATATATAAAAGAGCTAAACAAGTTAAAATTTTAGCTACACCCTTGCTCATTCTAGAATATTTAACAAAAACAAGAAAATATTTTTACTAAACCCTCCACCTAACCAGCAACCTTCTTTTATCTTCGACGTTTAAATTTATAAAATCTATGCCAAAAAGTTTCGTTAAATTTTCGCCCTTTAAAATTTGATCGGTTGCGCCGAATTCATATCCTAAGGGGCCGTTTAAAAGCAAGGTTTTATCCGCTGCCGCAAGCGCGTGATCGGGGTGATGCGAGGTAAAGATCACGCAGGTTTTTTGCTCGCTATTTAGCTTTTTGATTAGGCTTAAAACGGCGTTTTGATGAAAGACGTCGAGATAGGAAGTAGGCTCGTCCATGATTAGAATTTTGGGCCGTAGTACTAGCGAGCGAGCTATTAGGACTAGCTGCATCATGCCGCCGCTTAGCTCGTCTACGTTTAAATTTAAATACTCGCTAACGCCTGCTATCCGTGCGGCTTCCTCGGCCATCGCTCTATCCTCTGCGCTCGGCCTTGAAAACGTACCGACATTTGCGTTTACGCCCATTAAAATCAGATCTTTTACCTTAAAGCTAAAAGCGATATTTTCGCTTTGAGGCACGTATCCTACGAGTTTAGCGCGTTCTTTGCCGCTAAGAGAGGCATGATCGCGGCCATCAATCAAAATTTGACCGCCTTTTGCTTTTAGAAGTCCCAAAATAATCTTTAAAAACGTAGATTTACCTATGCCGTTTGGGCCCAAAATCGCAAGCGTTTCGCCGCTTTTTAGGCTAAGGCTCAAATTTTGCAAAATTTGCTTACGCTCGTATGAAAAGCTTAAATTTTCTACGCTTAAGACCATCTTTTGCCCTTTTTAACGATGATGACGCCGATCATAGGAGCGCCTATAAGAGCGGTTAGGATACTTAGCGGGATTTCAGCCGAGCTCACGCTTCTAGCTGCAACGTCGGTTAGCATCAAAAATATCCCGCCTAAAATCGCAGAAATCGGAACTAGCTGCGAGTTATCGGAGCCATAAATAAGCCTAGTAACATGCGGCATTAAAAGCCCGACCCAGCCGATGATACCGGCGATGGCTACGCTTGCGGCCGTTATCAGCGTAGCAAGTACGATAAAGATAAAGCCTAAAAATTTACTCTCGCCCAAAATACTTGCATGTTCGCCGCCTAGGGATAAAATGTTTAGCTTCCAGCCCATTAGGCTCAAAAGTACAAGTCCGCTAACGCAAACGGGAGCAAGCGCTACGACATCGCTCCATGAGATGGCGCTTAGACTTCCCATCAGCCAGTAGACGATACTAGGTAGCTTTTCTTGCGTGTCGGCGACGTATTTGATGACGGAGATCAGCGCCTCGAATATCGCGCCCGTGATGATGCCCGCAAGCACCAGCATGAGCTTTGAGTTTTTGTTTGCCAAAACACCCAACGCGTAAGCTATCATGACGGCTAAAAAGCCAAAAACGAAAGCGCCTATTTGCGTGGCTACGGGACTACCGAAGGCTAAAATGCAAACCACCGCGCCAAATCCCGCCCCACTGCCGACGCCTAAGATATTTGGGCTTACCAAAGGATTTGCAAACATCGCCTGAAATATCACGCCCGCCGCGCTAAGGCTAGCGCCTATCAAAAACGCCGCTATCAGCCTAGGCAAGCGCAGGTCAAATATCAAAGCGTAAAGCGTCTCTTTGTCGTTTTGATAATAGTCAATTAGCCCCTCAAGCGAAATCCTGCCCGCAAGTAGCGAAAAAATAACAGCAAAAACTAGCAAAAGAGATAAAAACAGATATTTTTTCATTATCTAAAAAGCTCGTAAAATTTGCTCTCTCCGTTTAGATCGAAGCGTAAAATTTGAGCTATCTCATTGTCACTTAGATCGTAGTCGTAGAGGAGCTTGTAGCTCTTTTTCATCTCGTCTTTTAAATTTATATGCGCCTGCCCCGAAAACAGCACGCTAAACCACGCCCAGCCCAGGTGCGATTCGCCCGTAGGCGGCTCCCACATATCGCCTCCCAGAGGCATTTTATAGACGGCTTTTTGCTTGACGGCTTTTACGTTTTTTAAAATTTTATCGTTAAAAAAGTCCCGCGGCGTAAGTTCGTCAAAGTTGCTAAGCAAGATAACGTCCGGATTTTGCGCGAGAATTTCTTCTTTATTTAAAATTCTAAATCCCCCGAAATTCGCCGCATTTGCTCCGCCGCTTAGCTTGATCTCATAATCAAAATACGTCCCGCCGCCGGCTGCCTCGTAGCTTTTATCCCTGCCGAATATAAAAAGAACCTTCGGTTTTTTGCTAAGCCCTTTTGCGTAATTTTCGATCTTAGCTCTTACCTCGGCTCTATTTTGCAAAATTTGCTCCGCTCTTTGCTCTTTTTCGTAAATTTTACCCAGCATACCAAACCAAAAAAGCGGGTCTTCCTCCGTGCCGCTTAAATTTACCAAAGCTACGTTTAGGCCTACTTTTCGCAGCGGCTCGATGATCTTTTCGCCTCTCATACCCCACTGCACGACTAGATCTGGAGATAGTTTTAGTAGCTCCTCGATGTTTGGAGTAAAGTCATCTCCGATACCGCCTGCCGGGATACTAGCTGCGCCTTTGATCATTTTTCCCAGCATTCCGCGCTCGATGTTTTTCTTGGCCATCGGATGGACGGAGGCTAGGCGAGATACGTTGTTTTCGACGCTAAGAGAAAACGAAGCTAGCGGCACCGGAAACAGCGCTACGCTTTTAACGGAGCGGTCGAAGCGAAGCTTATTGCCGTTTTGATCGGTAAATTCAAGCGCACCCAGCGTCGCTGCCAGTAGCAATAAAGCAGGTATGATTTTTCTCAAATTTGATCCTTAAATTTGTAAATTTTAGGGTTTTTGAGCGGGTCTATTTAAAACCCGCTCGGCAAATTTAAAATTTAAAAGCTAGCCTTAAAGCCTAGTTTGAAATTTCTGCCTGGATTTATTAGCGGGTTGCTAGCGCTTCTAGGCTGGCTGATTAGCTCGTAGCTTAGGCTTGGGGCATATTCTTTGTCAAAGATATTTTCGACGCCCAAATTTAGGCTAAAATCCTTTAAGAATCCTAGTTTGCCCAGACTCTTGCCCATGTATAGGTTATGCACGAAATATCCAGCTCGCTCGCGCTCTACGCTGTCGTCTATGCGCGTCTTTCTCGCCGCCCAGTCGCCGCTATACTCTATGTAAGAGTTAGCCAAAAACTCCGGCGAATAAGAAACGGCCACGTGTCCGCTAAGCGGAGCGATCTCTGGAAGCGGTTTGCCGGTTTGTTTGTTTTTGCCGCGCGTGTAGGCGAGATTTATTTTAAACTCCAAATTTGATAAAATTTTATAAGCGAGGTCAAATTCCGCTCCGCTTATCTTGGCTCTATTTACGTTTTGCGACTGATAGTAGGTAACGCCGCCGCTTTGCCAGTTTCGCTCGACGATCAGGTCTTTATAATCTCCCGTGTAAAATATCAAATTTGATTTAAGCGCCTTATCCGTATAGCGAAGTCCGGCCTCATAGGTAACGCCTTTTTCGATATTTAGATCAGGGTTTGGTAGATACGCCTCGCTGCCTGAAAACGTAAGTATCGGAGCAACCTCGCCGCTCATAGGAGCCCTAAACGAAGTAGAGAAATTTCCTACAAACTCAAACCCCTGGGCGATAGGGTAAATAAGCCCCAGACCGTAGCTGGCTCTGCCGTCTTTTCTATCGTTGGCGTTTTCGTATAGGGCTTTTACGGCGGGGCTCATCGAGCTATCCATATCAAAGGACGTTTTTATGCGGTCGTAGCGTAAATTTGCGCTTAAAATCGCATCGTTGCTAAACGCATATTCGAGCAATCCAAACCCAGCGACGTCAAGCTGTTTGGTTCTTAGCCTGTTGCGTACGCTAGGGCCTTTGTTTACGCTTTGATACACGCTATCCCAGTCCTCGTAATAAAAATCTACGCCGTAGGTTTGGGTTAGGCTGTCGCCTATAAATTTACCGATAAATTTGCCGCCGTAGACCTTCGGGCCGTTTACGTAGTTATCGACTTGTCTAGGCGACATAGCTCCGATATACGGCCTTATATTTAGGTGCGTATAAAGCTCTCTGTAATACAAACTAGAATCTAATATAAATTTGTCGTTTATGTTGCCTTCGTAGTTTAGCGCTACGTATTTTTCTCTAAGAGGCGCTTCTTTTATGTATTTTTGAAAGCCTTTTTTGTTCGCCGTTCCAGGAGCGCCGACCGCCGTACCGACTACGCCGCGCTCGGACTCCGTATATCTAGTTACAAGTTCAAGCCTATGAAAATCGGCAAAGCTATATCCGCCTTTAAAATCAAGACTTCGGTAGTTATACCTCGTATTTGGTATTTTACCCGCCGGAGTGTCATAGTCCTTGCCGTGTTTGTAGTTTAAGCCGAGCAATGCGTCAAACCCGTGTCCGACTACGCCGAGTTGTAAGCGGTTTTGCACGCCTTTGTTCGCGCTTTGATACTGGGTGCTTAGATACGTATCCGATAACGCCCAGTCGCCGTGCACGTCCCCGCTAGCTCTTTTGGTGACTAAATTTACTATGCCGCCAAAGGCATCCGTGCCGTAAAGCGTGCTAGCAGGGCCTCTTATTATCTCTATCCTTTCGATTTGATCGGGCGTAAATATCGAATACTCAAACGCCGGCCTACCTCTAAATCTAAGTCCGTCTACGAACATCGGTACGCGGTAATCAGACGAGCTAAAGCCGCGCACGTTTACGGTACCAGAGTCCATGCCTTCGTTTACGATTGAAACTCCGGGCGCTTCGCTGATTAGCTCGGGTACGCTTTTGCCAAGCTTTCTTTCTATCGTCTCTTTATCTACTACCGAGACGCTTTTGCTTATCTCGTCTACGCTTTGAGACGATCTTTGCGCCGTGACGGTTACGCCTTCTAGCGATTTTAGCTCTACTTCGTTTTGCGCGGCAGCTAAAACGCCCGCAAGCGCTAAACTAAGCGCGATTTGCTTTTGCATTTAAACTCCTTTAAAAATTATTAACGGGCAATTATACAGAAATATATAATGATTTTCAATGATTAAAAATAAGGTTTTTAGTAAATAATTTATGTAGCAAACATTTAAGCTGTTTACAACTCTAGCATGTTTTTATAAAAAATCCCAAAAAGTTATTGTTCTCTCGCAAATATCACGAGCATTAAAAAAAATAGTGTCGTTAAGTTTTTTAAGATCACAAATTTAAAATGCACTTTTTCAGATTTTAAAAATTAACCTCTGCTCAAGCGATAAAACATGCTATACGAAATGACCAGTAATATAATAAAATAGTTTACAAATAGTTATTTAAGTATTATTGATATATACTCTTGTTTTTATTTTAAAATCAAGGGAGAATAATGAGACTTAGTATTTTTGCTTCAGTCGCTATTTTAGCTACTTTTGCTGCCGCAGAGACAAAGACGGACGGCTACTCGGTGATGCTTCCAAGCGTCGAAGTCGAAGGCATTTCCGAGCAAGATAACCTTAAAGGCTATATAACCTACGATAGCGCGGAAGTAAACAGAAACGGACTTAGCAACAAGCAAACGCCTCAAACGATAGAAACCATCGATATCCAAAAAAATCGCAACTACGGCACGAACGATCTTTCTAGCATCCTCGAAGGAAACGCCGGCATAGACGCGGGCTACGATATGCGCGGCGAGAGTATAAAAATAAGAGGCTTTAGCGTAGACGGCGGAGATATATATAGAGACGGCGTGAGAGACTCGGGCCAGATCAGGCGTAGTACGGCAAACGTCGAGCGCGTCGAGATTTTAAAAGGACCAGCTTCTATCCTATACGGCAGGAGCGACGGCGGTGCGGTCGTAAATTTAGTCAGCAAAAAGGCAAATTTTACCCCTGTTTATAAGGTCTCGGGCAGATACGGCAGCTGGAGCAGATGGGGGCTTGGCGCAGACGTAAATCACACAGTGAATAATCAACTGGCCGTACGCCTAACCACCGACGGCGAGCGCGGTAAATCGTGGCGCGAAGGCATAAAATATAAAAATTTCATGATAAGCCCTAGCGTCATCGTAACCAACCAAAGCGGCGACGTAAGCTTCGAGGCGCAGTATACGTACGACAACGCCTGGCGAGTACCCGATAGAACTCCGACCAAAGCCGTCTACGATAAGCTAGGTATCGACTACAAAAAGGGCTTTTCTCACGAGGGCGACTTCGTGGAGGATAGGCTGCACTTTTTGCGCACGGAGTTAAATGCCGAGCTAGCAAAAGAGCTAAATTTAAAATGGGTTTTTGGATACAGAAAAGCTAGCCAAAATTTCGATCACTTTTTTGCGGGCAGTATCGTTAGCGGCAACAGACTAAGACAAAACTACGCAAAGCAAGAGACGGATAACGAAACTATCTCAAACGCCTTTACGCTCACCAAGGAGCTAAATTTCGAGAGATTTAAGCACAACATCGCAGTCGGCTACGATAACAGCGTCGAAACTCGCCATCCAAGGCTCTGGTATAGCAGAACCCATATGCAAGATATCGACCCGTACGCATCTAGGGGCAGCTGGGCGTCAAACAGAAACGTCCCGTTTACGACCGATAACAAACACCGCGCGATCAATCACGGCGTGTTTTTCGAGGATCTAATCAGCCTTGACGATACGTATAGATTGATGCTCGGCGGTAGGTTTGATTTTTATAAATTTAAAACCAGAAATATAAGAGGCCAAACAAACAGCTACACCGGCGACTCGTTTAGCCCGAGGGTCGGCTTTTTATGGGACTTTGCGACCGATCACACCGCTTACGTCTCGTATTCGCAGAGCTTTGCGCCCTACGGCGGTAGAGGCAACATCGGCATCAGCACCGAAGATACGTCAAAGCTTGATCTAAAACCGCAAAACAACGTCCAGTACGAAATCGGACTAAAAAGCACTTGGGCGGATAATAAATTTAGCTCAAACATCGCGGTGTTTCAGATCGAACACAAAAATATCCGCTATCAGCCAGACCTTACAAACGATCCATATACTTGGGCGGTGCGCGGCAAGGAGCGTAGCCGCGGTATCGAGCTAAACGTGCTAGGACAAATTTACGAGAATTTATACCTGCGCAGCTCGCTTGGCTACACAAACGCTAAGGTTACTAAAGACAACTCAAACTCGCTAAACGAGGGACTTAATCTAAATGAAACCACGCGCTGGCAGGGCAATGTCTTTTTGCGCTACGTAAACGCCGACAAATGGTACGTAGAAAGCGGCGTTACCGGCTACTCCAAACGCTACTCCTACTCTACTAGCGGCGGTAGAATCCAAGAACAACACTTGCCGGGCTTTGCTAGAGTGGACGTGAGCGCGGGATATAGCTTCACCGAGCATGCGCAAATGACGCTAGCGATAAACAATCTCTTTGATAAAAAATACTGGCGCTCAAGCTCGAGGCTAGGCGACGAGAGATCGTTTATGGTGAATTTCCACTATAATTTTTAATTAAAACGTAAAAAACGATAGGTTATCCTATCACTTTTTACTGGTTTTAAAACCGCTTCATCCATCGCGCCCCAA
>NZ_CALIII010000028.1 GCF_938018145.1 uncultured Campylobacter sp. | reverse complement strand
AAAGCTCAAAATAGTTTTATGCAATCGGTCGTTGCATATCATAAAACTATTTCGGATATTATAAGTTAGGTATATTACGCTTGTCGTGCGATCAAATCTTTTAAAAAGGAAATTTATGCGTAGAATTGCATAAAATCTAAAATAAAAGTCTCCACAAAATTTATCATTTTCCGCCCATATGTAAAATTACAAACGATGTAACAGAGAAGCAAATAAATTTAATTAAGATAAAAAGCTAGAGTGGATTTTGAGATAATTGAAGGCAGATAAATTTAAAAAGAAAAAGAGAGCCGAAGCTCTCTAAAAATTATTCTTTGATTAGCTCGATATAAGCCATCTCAGCAGCATCGCCTCGGCGAACGCGAGTCTTAACGATGCGCGTATACCCACCGTTTTTGCCTACGAATTTTGGAGCAAGCTCAGTTACTAGCTTATTCGTAGTTTCTTTATCCTGCAGGCTAGCAAAAACCGCTCTATGAGCGTTACTGTCGCCTTTTCTCGCTCTAGTGATTAGCTTTTCGATATAGCTTCTCAACTCTTTTGCCTTAGGCAAGGTCGTCTCTATCTTTTCGCTTTTGATGATAGCGATAGCTAAATTTTTAAGTAGAGCCGAACGGTGAGCCGACGTCCTACCTAGTTTTCTGTATCCGTGACCGTGTCTCATTTATCTTCCTTTTACTCTTTTGCACTCATTTGTGATTTTAGGTCGGCGATTTTTTTCTTGAGTTGCTCTTTGCCGCCGCCTAGGTCGCCGCCGACCGGATATCCGATCTCTTGCATAACGGCTTTGATCTCTTCTAGAGATTTTTTACCTAAATTTTTAAGCTCTTTTAGCTCGTTTTCATCCATCAAAGCAAGCTCGCCGATAAATCTAATCTCAGCTTTATCAAGGCAGTTAAAGCTTCTAGCGCTCAAATTTAACTCTTCTACGCTTTGAAGTAGCTTCGCATGCTCGCTGCCTGAAGTTTGAGCGTTTAAGCCTGCAGAAACGTCGATATTCAAAACACCTTTAAACACCGACATCTGCTGATACATTGCCTCGATCGCGTGTTTAAACGCTTCGATCGCACCCACTTGTCCGTCCGTCGTAACCGTGAAAATAATCTTCTCGTAGTCAGGGTTATCCTCAACCAGGACACTTTCTAGCTCATAAACAGCTTTTTTAACAGGCGTAAAGAAAGCGTCTAGAGCTATATAACCCTCTTCGGTATTGTCTCTTATTTCTTCACTTGGGACGTATCCGATACCTTTTTGAATGATTACGGAAAATTTAAGCTCCGCGTCTTCGTTTATGGTCGCAAGATAGGCGCCCGGATTTACGATATCTACGACATCGCTTTTTAGATCGCCGGCTTTTATCTCTTTTGGACCTTTAAACGAATACTCGACCACTTCGCGCTCAGACTCGTTTTTTAGCTTAAAGCGGATGTTTTTTAAATTTATAATAAACTGCGCTACGTCCTCGAGCATGCCTCTCATCGAATCAAATTCGTGAGATACGCCCTCTATCTTGACGCCCGTAGCCGCAAATCCAACCGTGCTGCTATATAAAAGTCGTCTTAGCGGATGAGCCAAAGTAACAGCATAGCCCGTCTCAAACGGATACGCGGTTATTCTGGCGACATTCTCGCTTATACTCTCTACTGAAATTTCGGTAGGCATATAAGCTGATGTGGTAATTTTTCTCATCGTTATACCCCTTATTATTTCGAATAAAGCTCTACTATGAATCTTTCCTCGACAGGAATGACGACTTCTTCCCTTTCCGGAGTTCTTGTGAAAATTCCGAATTTTTTATCTTTTTCTACGTCGACCCAAGCTACGATGCCAGTTTGTGCCGTAAGGTCGATCGCGCGAACGATTTGCGGATTGTTTTTAGATTTTTCGATAACCTCTACTTTAGCACCCGCTTGGACTCTGTAAGAAGGAATATCCACTCTCTTGCCGTTTACCAAAATATGTCCGTGAGTAACTAGCTGGCGAGCAAAGCGGCGAGTCGTCGCAAAGCCCATTCTGTAAACTACGTTATCTAGTCTTTGCTCCAAAAGCTGCACCAAAAGCGCACCGGTATTTCCCTCGCGGCGAGCAGCCTCTTGGAATAAGCGGCGGAATTGCTTTTCGCTAATGCCGTACATAAATTTAGCTTTTTGTTTTTCGCGAAGCTGCAAGCCGTATTCGCTTATCTTGCTTCTTCTTTGTCCGTGTTGTCCCGGAGCGTAAGGTCTTTTGTCGAGCGCACTCTTACCTGCCAAGCGACGCTCGCCCTTTAGCGCCAAACTAACGCCGAGTCTTCTTTCTAATTTTTCAACGGGTCCTCTATATCTAGCCATAATAATTCTCCTAAATTTCTAATTATACGCGGCGGCGTTTCGGCGGTCTGCAACCATTATGCGGAAGCGGAGTTATATCTTTTAAAAACGTTACTTTTATGCCCTCTACCGCGCCTACGCTCTTGACTGCGGTCTCTCTACCGCTGCCAGGACCTTGTACTTTGATGCCTACTTCTTTTATGCCGTGCTCTTTTGCTTTGGTTAGAGCGTCTTCTACTGCTTGTTGGGCTGCATAAGGAGTTGATTTTTTACTTCCTTTAAAGCCTAGTCCGCCAGCACTGCTCCAAGCGATAGCATTTCCCATCTCATCGGTAACCGTTACCATAGTGTTGTTAAAAGTCGCGCTTATATAAACGATACCTTTAGCGATACTTTTTCTTACAATTTTCTTTTTAACTACTTTTCTTTTTGCCATCGCTTATCCTTATTTAGTCGCAGCGCCGACTGTTTTGCGCTTGCCTTTTCTAGTTCTAGCGTTTGTTTTAGTCTTTTGACCGCGCACCGGAAGACCTTTTCTGTGTCTTAGACCGCGGTAGCTTCCTAAGTCCATAAGAGCCTTGATGTCCATAGCGACGCTTTTTCTAAGGTCGCCTTCCACTACGTGGTTCTCTTGGATCTCTTTGCGGATAGCCGCAGCTTCGTCTTCGGTTAGATCGTTTACTCTTTTATCGTAAGAAATTTTGGTAGCATCCAAAATTTGACGAGATTTGTGAAGACCGATACCGTAAATATAGGTCAAACCGTATTCGATTCTCTTTTTCTTTGGTAAATCCACACCTGCGATACGTGCCATGCTTTATCCTTGTCTTTGTTTATGTTTTGGATTTTCGCAGATTATGCGAACTACGCCTTGGCGCTTGACAATTTTGCACTTGTCACACATCTTCTTTACAGAAGGACGAACTTTCATTCTAGTCTCCTAAAAATTTATTCCACTTTTAGGCTGCATCAGGTTTAACGAAATTTTAAACCAACTATTTTCAAAACAAGTGGTGGGCTTTGAAAACAATTCTTCATACAGCAATTTGTCGCAAAGGGCTGAGTATAGCCAAATTTAGCTTTTAATTTACTTATGTCGGTAAATTATCCTACCCTTATCCAGACTGTAAGGCGTTAGTTCCACCTTTACGCGGTCCCCCGGCATTATTTTTATATAATGCATCCTCATCTTGCCCGCAATATGACACAAAATCACATGTTTGTTGTCAAGCTCGACCTTAAACGTCGCGTTTGGCAGCGCCTCGATGACGTTGCCGTCGATCTCTATGACGTCGTCTTTTGCCACTTAACTCCTTTTTGTTAAATTTACTTTCGCCGATCGGCGGAAGTTTGAAATTAAAATTTTAACTCACCACAAATTAAAATTTTAAAATTTACAAGTCGCACAAACAACTTGTAAATTTTAAAATTTTACGCTAGGCTTAAGATCTCCGCACGTCCGTTTACGACAGCCATGCAGTGCTCGTAGTGGCTGGTTCTTAGTCCGTCTTTGCTGGTTACTTTCCATTTGTCAGGACCGATCACCGGAGTGCCGTCTTTTTGGCAAATCATCGGCTCCACGCAAAATACCATTCCGTTTTTGATTTTTGGTCCGGATTTTGGGCTCCCGCCTTCTAAATAATTTAAAATTTGCGGATCTTCGTGCGGGCGTCTACCGATGCCGTGACCGCAAAATCCAGTTAAAGGAACGAATCCGCGAGCTCTTATAAATTTCTCGATTTCAAAACTAAGCTCTTTAAAGTGCATTCCCGCTTTTACGGTATCTATCGCAAAATATAGCGCGTCTTTGGCGCAAGCGATTAGTTTTTCGTCCTCGCGCGAAATTTGACCCACACCCCAAGTCCTAGCCGAGTCGCCGAAATATCCATTCAAATTTGAGCCGATATCGACGCTTACGATGTCGCCTTCTTGTAGTTTGTATTCGTTCGGGATGCCGTGGATGACTACTTCGTTTACGCTGATACAAGCGGCGTTTGGAAAGCCATAAAGCCCCTTAAATGCGGGCTTTGCGCCTGCAGCCCTTATCATATCGTCGCAAATTTTATCTATTTCGAGCAGTGAAATGCCAG
>NZ_CALIII010000027.1 GCF_938018145.1 uncultured Campylobacter sp. | reverse complement strand
AGCGAGATAAATTTACCAAATACCGCTCTGGTCGTGGTCGGCGACGGTCCGCAGGAGGAAAATCTAAAAAAAATAAAAACGCCAAACATCTACATGCTGGGCTCTCGCACCGACGTGAGCGAGTTTTTGGGTAGTTTTGACGTTTTCGTGCTGCCCTCAAAGATGGAGGCGCTGGGCACGGCGCTACTGGAGGCGCAGTCTTGCGGAGTGCCTTGCATCGGTAGCGACGCGGGCGGTATCGGCGAGGCGATAAGTAGCGGCGAAACGGGACTTTTGTTTAAAAACGGCGACAAAGAATCGCTCAAAGCGGCCTTAAAAACGCTCATAAAAGACTCGGCGCTTAGAGCGAAATTTAGCGCGAACGCGAGGGAATTTATCGTGCGAAACTTCTCGATAGAGACGATGGTCGCGCAGACGGAAGCGATGTATGAAGCTCTTTGAGAGCGCGGCGCGGCTCATTTTGCGATTTAAAAGCGTGCGCAAAACGCAGCTGGTTACGCGGCCTGTCCAAACGGTCTGTTTTTTTAGCAACACCGCGCTTGGCGATACGATTTTTAACACGCCCGTTTTTCGCGTCTTTCGGCAAAATTTCCCGCACGTACGCACGGTCGCGCTGCTAAATCCATCTACGGCACCGCTTTTTAAAACCGATCCGAATATCGACGAAATTTTGCTTTATGACGGCAAAAAGGGCGGCTTTTTACGTGCCCTGTTTGCTTTAAAAAAAATAAAACCCGACGTCATCTTTATCCTGCACTCAAACGAGCCGCAGTCTACGCCTCTAGCTGTTCTTTGCGGAGCCAAATACGTCTTTAAACTACCCAATGCCGGCAATAAATTTAGCCCCTTTCACTCAAACGCGCCAGAGCCTTACGGAGATGAGAGGTACGTCGTGCTAAACCGCCTCGAGCAGCTTAAATTTATGGGCATTGATAGCTGCGACACGAGGTTAAATTTGTATTTGCGCGATGAGGATTTTACCCGCGCGGACGAGATGCTAAAAGACTATGGCACGCGCAAATTTATCGGTTTTCAGATGGGGGCTAGCACGGTTTCTAGGCAGTGGTTTTTGCAGCGTTGGCAGGAGCTGGCGAACCTGATTTTAAAACATACGGATGCGGCGATCGTGCTAACAGGCAGTCCCGCCGAGCGAGCGATGACTGCGCAGCTAGAAGACGAGCTAAGAAGTCCGCGCGTGATAAATGCGGCGGGTAAATTTAGCCTTCGAGAGGCCGCGGCGCTTATAGCAAGACTTGATGTGCTTGTGACGCCCGATACCGGTCCGCTGCACGTCGCAGCTGCGCTAAAAACGCCCACGATCGGGCTTTTTGCCGTCGCCTCGCCCGTAAACTCAAATCCGGATTTTGACGAAGATATCCATAAATTTATCAAAAAGCCGCGCACCTGTTCGCCTTGCGTCGGCAAAAACTGCAAATTTCAGGAGTGCATGCTGCAAATCGAGGCGCGCGAGGTCTGGGAGATGCTAAGGGATATGATTTGAAAAAGATTTTGTTCGTCGATACGGGGTGCGAATACGGTGGCGGAACGAAGAGTTTTTTGTATCTTTTGCGGGGGCTTGCCGCGCAGCAAAAGTACGAGCTATGCGCGTTTTTTGAGACTGATTACGAGGCGGGCGGACGCAAAATCTCGCAAATCATAGAAGAAGCCGGAGCTAAATTTATAAAATTTGAGCCAAAAAAACAGCCCTCAAAGCTAAAAAAAGAGCTTTTGCGTGCGCTTGGTGGGCAAATGCTGGCAAAATACCTCTACAAAAAAGACTACGACTACGCGCTTTGCTTGCTGCGGCAGGTGCGGCCAGACGTAGTGCATTTAAATAATCACTTTTCAACCAATCTCGCCTACATCGCCGCCGCAAACGCTCTAAATATCGCGGTAGTGCAACATCTGCGTAAAAACTCGGCCGTCGAGCCTTTTAAACTTGAGATTTTAAAGCGGCTAAAATTTACGCCAGTTTGTGTTTCAAACGCGACTTACGATTTTTACGCCGCGCAGATAAATATGCCTAAAAACGTGGTTTACAATCCCGTAGAGGCGCCTGTTTTAGGTCAGGAAAAATCTGAGACGGATGAAAATTTGAGCCATTCTCGGTCAAATTTAAAAAACAGCGCCGCCGATAAAAGCGCCACCCTAAAAGCCAAATTTGACGCCGAAAAAATAAATATCGTAATGCCCGCAAATTTCTTGACGCTAAAGGGGCACGAGCTAGTTTTTGACGCGCTTGCGGGACTAAAAAGAAGCGATGTAAAAGTCTATTTTGCGGGCACAGGCGAGCTAAAAGCGGGCGCAAAAGCCAAATTTGACGCACTGATAAAATCGGGCAAGGCCGAGTATCTGGGCTTTGTTTCCAAGATGGACGAGATTTACGCCGCGTGCGACTACGTGCTTGGATTTTCTAGCGACGAGGGACTGCCCAGAGTCGTCATCGAGGCGCTTGGCCGCGGGCTTGGCGCGGTGTATTCGGATATCGCCGTCATAAGGGAGATTTATGAAATCTCCTCAAAAAAGCAAGATTTTTTTATAGTTCAAAGAAGCTCGGACGCGCTTTTGGCCTGCTTTGATAGCTTGCGTAAGCCAGCCTCAAAAAGCCCCGATGAAGCCGTTATAAAGGCATTTAGCATAGAAAATTATCTTCGCGGGATAGATAGGATATATAGCGAACTTTGACGAAGGCCTCGATGTCTGCGAGGTTTTGCTCGCTAAGTTCGAAAAACGCGCTCGCGTCGATATCTCGCACGGTTTTAAACACGGAGCTAACGGGCGGTAAATGCGAGTTTATCACGAGCGAGTCGGCGACGCCCCTTTGCTCGCTAGCAAAACAAGGCCCCATCAGGCAGATCGTGGGCGTGCGCACGCTATCTGCGACGTAGTAGTTGCCCGTATCCGAGCTCGCGTAAAGCTGCATCTGCGAGAGATAAAACGGCAACTCCTCAAGCTTGATTTTACCTATCAAAGAGATGATTTTTAGCTCGTTTTCGCCGAATTTTTTCACGTAAGTATCGCAAATTTGCGAGCTAAAATTTGACCCGCCGCTAATGCCGTTTTCGCTGCAAATTTGAGCCTTTGATTGCTCGCCGTTTGCATTTTCAAGACCGCCGTAAATTTCGCTCGTATCGCTACCGGCCAAATCTGCACAAATTTGTCCATCGCCAGGATTTTCCGTCTGCTTTTCGTCCGCATTTTGCGCGAGCAGGTTTTGTAGCAGCACCGCCTCCTTGCCGACGCCAAAAATATAAACCTCGCAGTCAAATTTGGCAAAAATTTCAAAGATTTTCTCCCAAGTTTTCTTTGGCGGCGTTTTCATTTTATTGCCTGCACTTAGGCTCACGCCGATCTTAAATTTGCCGCTTTTTATTAGATTTTCTTGCGGGATAAATAGCGGTTTTTGCAAGCATTTTTCATATTTTAGCTCGCTAACTCCTACCGTTTTTAGGTAGGTTAGTAGCGTTAGATCTTGCAGGGTATGCGGCACTTTTTTCACGCCAAGCGCGAGTAAGCCAAAGTCGCTAGATGCCGCGTAGTGATGCACGGCGACGATGTTTTTAGCTAGAGTGCAGCGCGCTAAAAAGAGATTTAGGCTGTTTGGCATCAGCACGTAGACGCTATCGTAGCCGCGCGAAAAAAGCTCGAGCGCGAGCCCTAGTTTGGAGGCTTTTTTGCGTTTTACATCGTTTATCGTAAATATTTTTTCTATTCGGCTGTCGTGTTTTGCGAAGGCTAGATTTATCTCGTCGATGAGTACGTCAAATTTACCCAGCTTTTCAAAGATCACGGTAGAGTTTGCGTAGTCGCCGATTTTAGCAGTTTGTATGAGTAAAATTTTGCCTTTTTCGCCTTTAAATTTTAGCTTTTTCATCGCAAAAAGATATGGGTAAATCAGTAAATATATGAGAAAATATATCAAAATTTAGACCTTTATTATTTATAAAATTTAGCCTAAATTTAGCATAAATTTATAAATTTACGGCCGGTTTTTGAGCGATTGCGAGTAAAATTTAGCCAAAAACCGCTTACTGGATTTTAATGATTTTATCGTTATAATGGGCGTTTAAAATTTAAGGAAAAAAATGACGAAACTGCAAAACCGCCTGCAAAACGCCGCTTTATATCTCGTTTGCGTTTTTATCGCTTGCGAGCATATGCCGCGTATGACGGCGGCGAAAAATATATCGCTTTATTTCGCGCTTGTTTGCGCGATCTGGCTTTATTTCACGGATAGGACGCGATTTGCCGCAAGGGTCGGGGTAAATTTTAGTATCTCTCGCATGCCCGCGTTTTGTCTTATCGCATTTA
>NZ_CALIII010000026.1 GCF_938018145.1 uncultured Campylobacter sp. | reverse complement strand
ACGCTGTTTGCAAACTCTAGCGCGCCCGATTTATTTGCCTCGATGACTAGGTCCCACAGCGCGCGCTCTTTTTTATAATCCACCGCAGATAGCTCGCCGCCCACCGCGTCAAATAGCGCCTTAGCGTAAAGCGACGCGGCAAATTCGCCCTTCGTCTCGCCAAGCACGTATATCGCCGTGCCAGCGCTAGTAAAGACGCTCGGAAGGCTCGCGTTTGCGTCCTCGTTCACGCCCACCGTCACGATCGCGGGCGTCGGATAGACGCTCACGCCCTCGGTGTCGTTATATAGGCTCACGTTGCCGCTCACGACGGGCGTATTTAGCTCGCGGCAAGCCTCTTTGATACCCTCGCAGCCCTGCGCGAACTGCCACATAACCTCCGGATTTTGCGGATTGCCGTAGTTTAGGCAGTCGGTGATGGCTAGAGGCGTCGCTCCGCTCATCGCGACCTTTCGTCCAGCCGCCGCGACCGCTCTAGCCGCGCCGATTTTAGGATCAACGAAATTCGCCCTCGGGTCGCACTGCGCCGCCATCGCGATCGCCCTGCCCGTTTCTTTCACGCGGATAACCGCAGCTCCGAGGAGTCCGGGCTGCTTGATGGTGTTTGTTTGGATATTTGCGTCGTATTGATCGTAGATCAGAGACTTGTTTAGCACCTCTGGCTCGCTAAGCAGCTTCCAAAACGCGGTTTTATTATCCGCGATCTCCGGGATTTGTAAATTTTTGATTTCGTCTAGGTATTTCGGACGCGCAGTCGGTCGGTCAAGCACCGGAGAGGCTTCGCTAAGCGGCGCTATGGGTATCTCGCCCGCTAGCTCGCCGTGCCAATAAAGCTCCATCACGCCGCTACTTGTCACCTCGCCGATGATCTCGGCGTCGAGATCCCATTTTTTAAATATTTCAAGTATCTTTTGCTCGCAGCCTTTTTTGGCGCAGATGAGCATACGCTCCTGAGATTCGCTCAGCATTAGCTCGTACGGCGTCATGCCCGTCTCGCGCATAGGCACGCGGTCTAGATACATCTTCATACCGCTGCCGCTGCGTCCCGCCATCTCAAAGCTGCTAGAGGTTAGCCCCGCCGCACCCATATCCTGGATACCCACGACGTAGTCGGTTTTAAAGAGCTCCAAGCACGCCTCCATCAGCAGCTTTTCGGCAAACGGATCGCCTACCTGCACGGTCGGGCGCAGAGATTTGTTCGCGTCGTTAAAGCTATCGCTCGCCATCACAGCACCCCCGAGCCCGTCGCGGCCAGTTTTGGAGCCCACGTAGATCACGGGATTGCCGATACCTTCGGCTCTTCCGTAAAATATCTCGTCGCTCTTACAAAGCCCGAGCGCAAATGCGTTTACTAGGATGTTGCCGTTAAAGCTAGGATCAAACGTCGTCTCGCCGCCGATAGTAGGTATGCCCATGCAGTTGCCGTAGTGAGCGATGCCCGCGACCGCGCCTTTTAGCAGGTAGCGCTGTTTTTTCGCGTTTTCGCTCTCGCCCCTCACCTCGCCAAATCTCAGCGAGTTCATATTCGCCACGACCCTCGCGCCCATCGTAAATACGTCGCGCAGTATCCCGCCCACGCCCGTCGCCGCGCCCTGAAAAGGCTCGATGAAGCTTGGGTGATTGTGGCTCTCCATCTTAAACACCGCCGCGACGCCGCCTCCGACGTCGATGACGCCCGCGTTCTCGCCCGGACCCTGGATCACCCACGGCGCCTTGGTCGGGAAGCCGTTTAGGTACTTTTTACTCGACTTGTAGCTGCAGTGCTCGCTCCACATCGCGGAAAATATCCCAAGCTCGAGCAAATTTGGCTCTCTGCCTAGGATCTTTAGGATCTCCTCATACTCTTGATCGCTGATTTTGTGCGCTTTTACGGTAGCTTTGTCCATTTTTAGCCTTTAAAAAATTTTGGTTGATTTTACTTAAATTCGCATAAAAACTTGATAAACCAAAGGGACGAAAACGAGGCAAATTTGACGGGTAAAATTTGACGCCGAGCGCAAATTTATACTACCGCCTTTTTCATATCTATATAGGGTATTTGCGCCGCGTTACAAAACTAAACGATTTAAAAGCGCCCAACCCTTAATTAAGAATAAATTCGGTTCTAAATTTAGCCAAATAAAAATTAGAATTTTTGGGGTACGGGTCTCGGCAAGCGGCTCAAATTTTAGGTAAAAACCGCATTTTGCATTAAATTTTATCCCGCGGCTCAAAGCTCGCGCAGTTTTTCAAACTCCTTGCAGCCCTCTTTTTCGCCCGCATCGCACGCCTTTTTGAGATACTTTTTCATCTTTCGCACATACTCGTCCGTCATCCCGTCTCGAGCCTTATCAAAAAATTTAGCATACAAGCAGTCCGTCCCGCCGCGCTCGTCGCAGCTCTTTTGAAAAAGCGCCGACGCCGACGCGCCGCCGACAAGCAAGACCTGATAGTATTTAGCGGCGTTTAGGCATTCGCAGCTCTCGCCGGACTCACACGCTAGCTTCGTGCAGGCAAGCTTTGAGTCGCGCTCGTCCTTCGAGTCGCAGACTTTTTGCAACGCCGCTAGCCCCTTTTGTCTGTCGTAAAATGCGCTGCTTTCGTCCAAACGCTTGTCCGCTAGTTGCATGCATGAGGCCATGCTAAAGGGCAAAATCGATCCGCAAAACGCCTCTAGCATTTTTACTTCTTTTTGGTTGCGAGCGGCATCTGCGGTCAAATTTACATCCTCTGACGCGTCGCCGGCAAAAACAGAATTTACGACAACCGCAAAAATCAAAATTTTAAACGGATTCATGTTTTTCTTTTTATATCGTCAATTCTACGCAAGAGCGTCCGATACTATGTAAATTCGGCGGGCGATTACCCGCCGCAAATGCCTACTTGCTTGGCATACTATAGTAGCAAAGTATGTTTAGCAGGATGCGTCCTTGCTTTTTGAGGTCTTGATCGATGACGTCTTGTCTAAATTTCGCAGAGGTCGCCTGCTCTTTAGCTTCGGCTAGCTTGCCACTCGGTAGGTTAAATTTAAAGTCCAAATTTTTTATCTCAAAGCCTTTGTTTCCGACTATCTTCGCGTCGATCACGGTAGCGAAAAACTCGTCAGACGCACCCACGTAGTAGTTCGTCACGCTTCTGGCGCTTATAGGTTCGCCGCTAAAAAACGCCTTGCAAACGGGAGATTTTTGCGCACTATAAACCACGCTCTCAAGGATCCCGCCGCCAAATTCGTAAAACTTAAATTTCTTTGAGTTTTGCAGCTTTTTTATCTCGTCTTTATCGCTCAAATCTACATTTTTACCGCTATCTAGATCAATCACTATCAGAGTTTTTACGCCGTCGCCGCTTGAGTAAACCCAGCCTAGATTTTGGCTCGCCGAGTCGCTCTCGCCCGGCGATTTCACCTCGGCCCTACCCATGTAGTCGCCGAATTTTTCCTCTTTTTTGCCGCCGCTCATCTCGTAGACCGTAGTCTCGGTTATAAATCCGATCTGCTGTATGCTAGCGTCGTTTTCCATATATGTACGCCACGCTCTCTCGCCGCCCATCTCGCCTGTGATGGCCGCGCAACCGCTAAACGCCAATGCTGCAATAGCCGCTAGAAATAAGTTTTTCATCTCGCGCTCGCGTTTAAATTTGATAAAAGTGATCAGTTTTTAGGCGCAGCACAAACGATGTTTGATAGGATTCGCTCCTGTTTTTTAGCGTCGGCGTCTATGACTTTACTCCTAAATTCCGCAGATCGAGCTCGCGTTTGCGTACTGGCTAGCTTACCGTCGCTAACGAAAAATTTAAAGTCTAAATTTTTGATCTCGGCGCTTTTGCCTTTTTTCACTCCGATATCCATCAGGGTCGCGAAAAATTCGCTATTGTCGGGGGTTTCTTTATCGTAATAATTAGTCACGGCATGAGCTTTTACCGTCTTGCCCGCCGCAAAACTCTCGCACACGGCGCCCGAATCCGCGCTAAAAACTACGCTCTCCAATATGCCGCCGCCAAACTGATAAAATTTGACCTTTTTAGCATTTCTTAGAGTTGCAAGCTCGTTTTTATCGCGCATATTTATGTACTGGTAGCCAAATTTTTCCTTATCGTTAAGCTCCAAAACTATAAACGAAATCCCGTTTTGCGCGTACATATCGCCAAGTTTCAAATTTTGACCGTCTTTTTTTATGAGCGCCATACCGATGATATCGCCGTTTTTTTGCGCGTAAGTTGCGCTCAAATTTTCTGAGAAAAATGCGACATCGCCGACGGTGCCGTCATTTTCTAGATATTTGATCCAGTCCGGTTCAGGCGATACTACGCTACTTGCTAGATGATCCTGCGAAGGCATGCAGCCGCCCAGCAACGCAGCTAGAGCAGCTATAGATAAGATTTTTTCACTATTTTTTTCCTTTTTTACGGAGTAAATTTAGTTATTTGCCGAGGCAAAAGTTGCTAAACATTTCGTCTAAAATTTCGCTTCTCTCAAACGGCTTTGTGATCGACGAGATTTGCTCTATTGCCGTATTTAGCTCATAAGCAAAAAGCTCGAGCTCGGACTGGGCAAGTAAATTTAACGCCCTTTTTATCGCCTCGCTCGCCGCCTCGCAGCTTGAAATTTGACGAGTGGAGTTTAGTAGTATCTCGCTCGTCTCCTGTGCGTCGAGATAGGTTTTTAGATTGCTTATTATCTCGTCCGTTCCTTGCTTTGCGCAAATTTGTATCGGATTTTCAAGACTTATAAATTTAACGCCGAGGTCGCATTTATTTAGAACGTAAAAGATCTTTTTTTGCGAGTTTTT
>NZ_CALIII010000025.1 GCF_938018145.1 uncultured Campylobacter sp. | reverse complement strand
GAACAAAAGCTTGCTTGACTAAGGCGATATCCTCCGTGCTCATTTGACGCGGCGTTTTGTAACTCTCGCTAAATTTTACCGCGCTAGGTGCGATCAGACCCTCGCACTCGCTTTTTCTACCGGCATGCGCGAGCTGGACGGCCATTACGGCGCCGTATTTGACGCACTCCTTGACGAGCCTGGCGTGCGCCTCTAGCTGCTCGTCGTTCCACAGCCCCAGATCGCGGCTCGTGATCCTACCTCTAGGCTCTACGGCCGTAGCCTCGACGATGATGAGCCCGACGCCTCCCAGCGCGCGAGCGGCGTAGTGCAAGCGGTGAAAGCACCTAGGGCAGCCGTTTTCGTTTTTGGCCTTATACATGCACATCGGCGGCATCACGATGCGGTTTTTGATCTGCAGATCGCCGATTTTTAGCGGCGTAAAAAGCAAGCTTTGCATGAGAAATCCTTTAAAGATTATTTGCGGTTATTTTAAGATATTTGTTTAAATTTATTTAGTTGAGCGGCAAATTTTAGCAGCCGACAGGTGCGCGCAGTAAGGCTAACGAGCCGCAACGGCCTTTATTTTACTTCCATCAAATTTGAAAATTTTACTCGCCGCCGCTAAAAATAGAAGCAAAGTACTCGTCTATATCCACGCCATCTTTTTTTCATATCTTTTAGTCTTAGTTTTACATTAGCGTCTTGCCAAAGTATCGGCGGCAAGGCAAACATCACCTTATCAAGGCTAAATTTACTCACATCCTCGCGCCAGCCATCCCAGCGGTAAAGCTCGTAAAATTTAGATACATCGCCACAAAGCGTCCAGTACAAAAACTGCGAGTAGCCAAGCTGTGTATCTTCCCATTTGCCGCTATCTGGCGCGTAGTAAAAGACGTTGCCAGCTTTGCCACCAAAAGCGCCACCATTTATCGCGAAAAATCCACCCAAAACATCGTCTGCCACGAGCAAATAGCTAGGCATTTGCCCTGCTTCGCTAAAGCTTTTGCCAAGGCTAAAGCTGTAAACCCCGCGATTCATCCCCTCGCAGCCAGAACCAAGCACGCGTAGCCAACCGCTATCTATCACGATGCCGCCGCACCCACAAACAAGCGCTCCCATCGGTGAGCGAGTGGTAACTTGAAGTCCCAAAAGCTCACTTTGCGCCCTGCTCTCATCACGCGGTAAAACTTTACTCGTTCTTAGCTTATTTAGCCGCTATTCGACCAACTCCCAGCCCGGCTCATTTGTGTCTATAAGCTCGCCTAAAGCCCTCATCGCGCGCCCTTTGGGTCAAATTTGATGAAATTTAAAAGAAGGATTTGGCGAGTCGCCCCGCCAAATTTATATTAGTAGATTATTTTGCATCCCAAGCTAGGATCGTGTTACCCTCGGCGTCGGTGGCTACGTCGCCCATACCCATGATGTTGTAGCCGCAGTCGACGTAGTGCACCTCGCCGGTCACGCCGCTAGCAAGGTCGCTAAGCAGATACATAGCGCTGTTGCCGACGTCATGCGTCGTGACGTTGCGTTTTAGCGGGCTATTTACCTCGTTGTAGCGTAAAATCATCCTAAAGTCGCCGATTCCGCTTGCCGCAAGCGTTTTGATAGGGCCTGCGGAGATCGCATTTACGCGGATGCCGCGCGCGCCAAGATCGTGAGCGAGATAGCGCACGGAGCTTTCAAGTGCTGCTTTTGCGACGCCCATTACGTTGTAGTGAGGCACGAATTTTGGTCCGCCAAGATATGTGAGCGTGAGCACCGAGCCGCCCTCTTTTAGCACCGGCAGCACCGCGCGCGTGAGGCTTAGTAGCGAATACACGCTCGTGCCCATCGCGATATCAAAGGCTTCTTTTGTAGTGTTTACAAACTCGCCCTCTAGCGCTTCTTTTGGCGCATAGGCCACTGCGTGCACGACGAAATCTATCTCGCCGAGGTCTGCTTTGATACGATCCGCAAGGCCGTCTAAATGAGCTTGGTTGTTTACGTCAAGCTCGTAGACGAATTTGCTCCCAAACTCCTCCGCTATCGGCTCTACGCGTTTTTTCAGCGCGTCGTTTAGGTAGGTAAACGCCATCTGCGCGCCCTGCGCGTGGCAAGCCTCGGCGATGCCGTAAGCGATAGATTTGGCGTTAGCGACGCCGACGATGAGGCCCTTTTTCCCTTTTAAAATCATTATTTCTCCTTTCTATTTTTGCTTGGCTTTTGAGCGCTTTTTGGCGATTTTGTTAAAATTTTGCTCGGCAGACCATCTGTCTAGCCTACGCAAAATTTTAACTGCAAAGCCCCAAAAATCATCTCAAAATCCTTTGCAATTTGAAATTTACAAAACTCTATAAAACACCAATTTTTAAACATAAATAGACAAGCGGAAATATCGCTAGGCGGATTTAAATGTTTTGAAGTAAATTTCGTCCCAAGACTAGGCATATAGCCTGTCGCAGGGCGAAATTTACAAAATCATTTAAAGACGTCAGCGAGATGACGCGCTAATAAGCTCCAAGAAACCGGGGGCGTCCCAACTCGCCGTACC
>NZ_CALIII010000024.1 GCF_938018145.1 uncultured Campylobacter sp. | reverse complement strand
GTCCTGAGTTGCGCCGTTGCCGCTTTCGTAGATGTAGCCTAGGTTGTTGCAAGCAAGCGCAAATTTGGCGTTGCAAGCCTTTTGGTATAAATTTATCGCCTTTTCGTAATTTTTCTCCACTCCGCCCGTGCCTTCAAAATACACCACGGCAAGGTTGTAGCAGCCAGAAGCCTTGTTTTCCTCGTGGCAGGCTTTTTCGTAGATTTCTATCAGCTTTTTATGGTCGCCGCTTTGCTGGGCTTGCATGCCCTCCTGGATAAAGCCCGCGTTTGCGCTAGCGCATAAAATCGCTGCCGCTAGTAGTTTTTTATACATTTTTTCTCCTTTTAAATCGTTTTTACGTCGCGCCCTCTAAAGGCTAGCGCGGTTATCAAAAGCATGCAGCCAAGCGCGATATAGACGCTAATGTGCACCGGCGGCAAATCTCCGCTAGCGTAAGAGTGCATGCCCGTTAGGTAAAAATTTACGCCAAAATAAGTCATCGCGATCGAAGCGTAAGAAAACACCGATGCGATCAAAAATACGTAGAGCGAATTTAGCTTCGGTATAAAGCGCAGATGCAGCGCGATCGCGTAAACTAGGATCGAGACGTACGACCACGTCTCCTTGCTATCCCAGCCCCAGTAGCGCCCCCAACTCTCGTTCGCCCAGATCCCGCCGAAGAAATTTCCAAGCGTTAGCAAGCAAAGACCGATGATGAGGCTTGCTTCATTTATCGCCGCGATGTATCTGATCTGCTCGTTTAGTCTCGCCTCGTTTGCTTTGTTTTTAAACGCCATAAGCCCTAGCGCGATAAGACCTAGCACGCAACCAAGGCCTAAAAATCCATAGCTGGCCGTGATAACCGAGACGTGGATACTGAGCCAATAAGACTTTAGCACCGGAACCAAATTTGTTATCTGCGGGTTTACGAAGCTCATGTGAGCCACCAGCATCACGATGCCCGCTAGCAGCGCCGCCGCCGCAAGCGCAAGCAGCGAACGCCTAAAAAATATCATCCCCGCTAGCGCTCCCGACCAGCCGATATAGATCATCGATTCGTAGCTATCGCTCCAAGGCGCGTGCCCAGAGACGTACCAGCGCAGAGCTAAAGCCGCCGTATGCACCGCAAAGCCTAGCGCGAACGCCGCTAAAATCGCTCGCTCAAGCGGTAAAATTCGCCTTGATAAAAACACCGAAGCAAGCCCTAGTAAAAGCGCAGCAAAGCCCAAAATCCAGTAGAAATAAACCAGTTTTTTAAACACCGAAGCTCGGTTGTAAAATACCTCGGCATCGACCCTGCTAACGCTAGGTAAAATTTCTGCCGAAGCCGTTCGCTGATAGTTTCTTAGCGCGGCTAGCGCGGAGTCCGCCTTGCTCCAGTCGTTATTCGTGATGCCCTCTTGCAGACCCATGAGATAGTCGTTTAGCATGTTTTTTGCGTCTAGAGCGACTCGCTCGTCGTTAAAGGCGTCGTTTGGCGAGAGCCACGCATGCTGCGGATCGTTTGCTGCCGGGATAAATTTAAAAAACGTGCCCTTAAACGTGAGATACGCGATGTTTAGCCGCTCGTCAAATTTGATGAGGTCGTTATCGAGCGTGCCTCGTTTGGAGAGCGGTTTTTCGTTCGCGGCTTCGACCTGCGCGGCTAGCTTATACTCGCCGTTTGAGTCAAAAGCGTCCCTAAAGCTC
>NZ_CALIII010000023.1 GCF_938018145.1 uncultured Campylobacter sp. | reverse complement strand
TCATCTTGGGATAGTCGTTCCAGCGCGAGATGGACGCGGCTTTAAAGATGTGCTCGATCAGCTGCGCGCTTATCATTTATCTTCCGATGATTTTTTCACGACGCGAGCGCGCTTTTCGCCGGCGAATTCAGGCTTTTTAAAGCCCTCTTTGCTGCCAGTTCTTCGCGGTTTATCGTCAAATTTATCTTTACTCGCGCGAGGTTTTCTATCGCCGGTTTTTGTATCTCTTCTATCGGCTCCGAAACTCTTACCGCGAGAGCCGTCTTTGCTAAATTTAGACTCGCGTCCGCCGTAACCGCCTCTATCGAAACTTCGCTCGCTATCTCTCGTAAATTTCTCAAATTTAGGCGCTTCAAAGCTTTGTTCTTGCGTTTTTTTGATTATCTCGTCCGAGCAAATTTCGATCACAGTATGGACGTTGCCGCGCGGGTTAAAGTCGCCCGTGATCTTCATCCATTTTGGCGCTAGCTTTCGCTCTAAAACGTCGTAAATTTCGTTTATGCTATCTTCGTGGCTGATGTTGCGCGTCATGAAGCTATTGATATAAAGTTTGATCGCTTTTAGCTCGACGACGAATTTAGCCGGCACGTACTCAAGATATATCGTCGCAAAATCAGGATAACCAGAGCGCGGGCATAGGCAGCAAAACTCCGGTAGCGTGATCTTGATCTTATAGTCGCGCTCGTGCTTATTTTCCCAGATTTCTAGGTCTTTTTCTACGTCAAATTCGCTTATTATTTTCTCGCCGTATTTTGGCTCTACGACCTCATTTTCTTGCATTTTTTTCCTTTAAATTTCTTTTGGCTTCTCTATGAAAAAGCCCTGCGCGAAGTCGGTCTGATAGCGCTCCGCGATGTTGTAAAACTCGTCGTCCTCCACAAATCTCACGATGGATTTTACGCCTACTCTTTTTGCGGTCAAATTTAGATTTTCTAACAGTGTTTTAAATTTGTCGTTTTTGATATTTTTGTTAAATTCGATATCGTAGATAACAAAATCTATCGGCAAATATTTAAAATATTCAAAGCCCGCGTTGTTACCGCCGAATTTATTAAGCGCAAAACGAAAACCTAGGTTTTTATACTCCGTCAAAATTTCTCTAAATCTATTTATCTCGTCATATACTAGTTTCTCGCTAAACTCGAAAATAACGCGATTTGGATCGATTTTACCTAACTGTACGAACTCTTTTATAAAATTCGTAAATTTCAAATTTCTAATCGAAACCGACGAAATTTCGATCACGATCGGATCTTCGTCTTTAAATTTAAGCTCGGATAGCTTTTTGATGACGTTTATGTCAAAAAGCACCTCATAGCCGTTTTTGTTCGCGATATTTTGCACTTTTGCTTTTGAGACGAGACCTTGCTTATCGGTGTAAACTTTTACGATGATATTTTTCAAATTTTGCCCGAAACGAAGACTTTTAACAAGCTGAGTTTGAAAGATAAATCTTTGCATATCGATACAGTTGCAGACGTCTTTTTCAAGATCGTCCGTGATGTCCACTTTATCTTCGCTATCGCTCTCGTTTAGCTTTTGGATGAGATAAGAAACCGAGTTTTTGAGGCTTGCCGAGTGATTTATGTCGATAGCGTCAAATTTGATCTTTAGCTCGATATTGTAAATTCCGTCGCTCAAAATGCTCTTTTCAAAAACGTTTAAAAGATGGATGAGCTCGGTACTTTTACTCTCGCAAAATATCAAAAAATACTCGTTTGAATATCTGCCGATAAGCGTATTCTTAGAGACTTTTTCGTTTAGAAATTTTTCTAGTCGCTCGACTAATCGTTTTAGCAAAATATCGGTGCTAACAAAGCTATAACGCTCGTTTAGATCGTTTAAATTTTCGATCTTTAACATTAGCATATTGCCGCCGCTTTTGCCTTTAAATTTAGAAGCTTGCTTTGATAAAAGTCTTAAAATTTCGTCTCTATTATAGGCTTTTGTTACTTGATCGAGTACGCTCGTTTGAAAGCTCTGGTAAATTTTATAGGCCGTGAAATAAACTTGACATAGAACCAAAATAGTGATCAAAATGATGTCATTGACGTCAAAATCTATCTCGTCTTTTTTAACA
>NZ_CALIII010000022.1 GCF_938018145.1 uncultured Campylobacter sp. | reverse complement strand
ATGCCTGTTACGCTAAAAATCTCAAACACGAGCTGCGAGCTAGCAAAACTCATCGCGATAAAAAGCGCGGTAAAGACGTAGCGCCATTTGGGATCAAACTCGCGGCGTTTGATTATCTTTTTGGCGGCTAAATTTTCATGTATTTTCTCGCCGATCTCGCCTAAAAAGGTATAAGGGCACACCCAGCCGCAAAACGCCCTCCCGCCCACAAGCGCGTAAAAAAGCAAAATCGTAGCCGTGCCGATGATCAAATTTATCGGAAACTCGTGCGTCGCGGCAAATACCTGAAAGCTCATAAAAGCGTCGGTCAAATGAAAGCCTAAAATCCTTGATCCGCTGATGTCGCCTTCTAAAATTTGAATATCCGCGCGGTAAGAAAGCACGAACAAAATATGCACTAGCACGATCACGACTAGGCGGCGTCCTCGCCAGCTGAGGCTTTTTTTGCCCTCGCCGTTTTTTATCGTCAGCGTATCGAAAAAATCGACCTTTGAGACCGTGCAACGCGTGCTATATTTATCCATCCGCTACTCTTTAAATTTTGAAATTTCATCAGCTAGCGCGCCTAGATCCTCGTCTGATACGTTCGTGAGAAGCCCCTTCATCAGGCTGTTTGGCACCTTGCCCTCTTTGTAGTTTTTTAGCGAGGCCAGGATTTCGTCCTTGCTTTTACCCGCGATGCTAGGCGCCATCACGCCCTTGCCGTTTGCTCCGTGACAAGGCGCGCAGGAGGTCAGGTATCGTTTGCTAACGCCCTCGCTAGGCTGATTTGCGACGCTGTTTTGCAGCTGTTTTATCTTTTTGATCTCTTCGCTATCTTGCAAATTTAGCTCTTCGTTTACGACCTTTGGCTGCGTTTGCTGCGCCGGTTTTAGCTCGGGCCTGCTAGCGTCCTTTACGGGTGCTGAGGGCTGGCTAGTCAGCATAAAAACCATGAGCGCAAGTACCAAAACTCCAAAGATTATCGCTATTTTCTTTCCCATTTTAGCCTCCTATTTTTTTCTAAATTGCTCGTTAAATTCGCTGATTTCGTTTGCTAGGGCGCGGATTTGCGCCTCGTCTAGGGTTTGGACTAGATCTTTCATCAGCGGATTTGCCTTTTGCTTGCTCTTATACGCGGCGATCATGTCGTAAATTTGATCCGAGGTTTTGTTTAGCAGCGACGGGCCGATGATACCGTTGGCGTAGTCGTCGTGGCAGGCGGAGCATTTTACGATAAAGTCCTTGCTAAGGCGCCCTTTTACGAGTTTTAAATTTATGCTTTGCAGCGGGTTTCGCACCATCGCTAGCGCGCCGACCGAGCGGCTAGTCTCGCTCTCCTCGTCGTCTAGACCAAATTTGACTCTCTTTTTGCCGTTTATATCGTAGGTCATAAACTGATCGTAGTCTTTTTGCGCGGTTGCGTTTGAGTCCGATTTTTGCGTCTCTATCATGCCTGCGGCGGCGGGCGTCGCTTGCGTTTTTGCCGCTTGCGTCGCGCTTTTTTTATCATCCTTGCTCTCGCAGCCCGTTATCAGCATGGCGGCGGCGAGAGCCATGAGACAGCCTAAAATTTTATTTCTCATTTTTATCCTTTGTAAATTTCGTCATAGCTGCGGTTTGGCGCTATATCGATGATCTGTGCCGGGCAAACCTCGGCGCACACTCCGCATCCGACGCAGCCTTGTTTAAATTCGGGCAAATTTCGCCCGTCGCTTTTAGCCATCGTTATGGCGGCGTCTCCGACCGGACAGAGGCTAACGCACAGATCACAGGGCTTATCCACGCTATTTTGGACGGCGTCTTTTACGGCTTGCTCGCGGTCGTTGTAAATTTTACGCTCAAGCATTCTCGTAACGCCGCTTAAATTTACGTTTTCGTTTTTGTACGCTAGACAGGCTTCGCGTCCTCGCAGCACGCCCACGCCCATCTTTACGTCGTTAATCTGCGTCGTGGCGTGATCTAGCGCGCCGCTAGGACAGGCTAAAACGCAAGGAAAAAGGTCGCACAGATAGCAGCCTCGCTTGTGCGCGTCGATATAGGACGTGCCGTTTGAGTAGCCCTGCGTTATATCTAGTAGCTCGATGCTGTGATACGGACAGACCTGCACGCACTGGCCGCATTTTATGCAGAGCGATTCGAAATTTTTAACCGCTCCCGGAGGCCGTAAAAAAAGCTCGTCCGCGCGCGTTTTAGGTAAAAAATATCCGATGCCGTAGCCTGCGGCCGCTGCGCCTGCCGTTAGGGCGATAAAATTTCGTCTATTCATAGCGTTGCCTTTTGAGCGTTATTGGGGCGCATTTTAGGAGAGCCGTCCTCTAAAAGCTTGAGCGGCTCGGAAAAGGGAGCAAGCTTAGCTAGGAAATTTAGCCCGCTAATCACGGTCGAACCGTAGAAAAAGCGCAGAGTCGGATAGTACTGCCAAAGCTTGTCGGCGTAAACAAAGTGCAAGTATGGTGTATCACCGATGCCGTCGCGGTTTAGATCCAGGCCTTCGTATTCGTCGAAATAATTACCGCTCCACTCGTTTAGCTCGATCTTTGAGCCCGGAGTGTCGTTGATAGCCGTTTCCATGTTTCCGATAAAATCATTACCCTTAAACACGCTTTTTTCCTGCGTCGCGTGCATTTGCAGCCCGATGACGTTGTATAAAATTTGATTGTTTTCGATCAAATTTACGGCGCCCTGATTTAGCGGCGAGCGGTCGGAGT
>NZ_CALIII010000021.1 GCF_938018145.1 uncultured Campylobacter sp. | reverse complement strand
GAGCCCGGCTGCTCGCTGTCGGTATGTCCGATCACGTTTGCTACGACGTCGGGCGGTAGTTTAGCTATCACCATCGCGATACGTTTTAAAAACAGCAACGCATCGTCGTTTTGTAGCTGGGCGCTATCTTTTGCAAAGAGTAAATTTGCGGGCAGTCTAATAACAAAGCCGCTCTCGCTCTCCTCAAACGTAACCTCAGGCGAGCCGCTAGCGTGCAAAAGCTCGTTGATAGAGCGAAGTGTTTGTTCGAAATTCGACTTCACGCCCGTGCGCTCTTTGTTTGAGGTGGCGTGGTCGTCTTGGTTTTGTTCGGCGCTGACGTCGGGTTTTGCGCCACCCTCAAGCACGCCCAAAGCCCCGCTTAGCGAGCCGATCGCGGCTTCTAGCTTCTTTGCGTCCATCGTACTCATAGAAAGAAGCAGTACGAAAAAGCAAAGCAGAAGCGACATCAAGTCGCCAAACGCCGCGAGCCACTCGGGTAAGCATTTGGGGCAGTCGCCCGGATCGATTAACTTTTTAGCCATTTTTTCTACTTATCAAACTGACTAACGCGGTCTTTAGGCGGTAAAAACGATAGTAGCTTCATCTCGAGCGTCCTAGGGTTGTCGCCCGCTTGGATCGCCATTATGCCCTCTAGCATTAGCACCTTTGCTGTGCCTTCGTCCTTGTCGCGGATACTTAGGATGTTTGCTACGGGCGAGCCCAGGATGTTTCCTATCATCGCGCCGTAAAGCGTCGTGATGAGCGCGACCGCCATCGAAGGACCGATAGCCGAGGGATCTGACATGTTCATGAGCATCGCGACCAGACCGATGAGCGTACCGATCATACCCATCGAGCCCGCAAAGCCCGCGATTTGTTCGAAAATTTTGATATTATCGCCGTGACGCGAGCTAGCCTGCTCCATATCTATCTCAAGCAGCGTTCTGATGGCGTCTGGTTCGTTACCGTCAACCGCCATAGATAGGCCCTTTTTTAGAAACGGATCGGTTTCGTTATTTGCATCGCTCTCAAGCGCCAAGATACCGTCGCGGCGAGCTTTTGTAGAGTATTCGACCATTTTTTTTACGATTTCGGGGAGATTGTAGGTTTTTGGCTTTACCGCGATGCCGTAAAACGTGCCTAGCTTTTTTATCTGCTCCATCTTAAAGCCGATCATCAGCGCGCAAATCGTACCGCCAAAAACGATCAAAACCGAGGGAATATCGATGTAAGCTCCGATTCCGACGCCCATCTGCATGGAACCTAGCAAAAGCACCATAATAACTATCCAACCGACGAGGCTACCTAAATCCATCTTGCAACTTTCTATATTGTAAATTTGGTTTGTATTTTAGTTTTTTTTAGTTGAAAATACAGTTAAATTTAGGTTAGCTTTTTGCAAAAGCCGTTCCAAAGCGGCGTAAAATTTTTCAAAATTTTATATTTTGTCAAAATTTGATTTAAAGAACGAAGCAAAATTTTAAACGAGAGCAAGAGATAGCGTCTTGCCGCGAGCGCAAATTTGACGAATTCATCGCTCACTCGCTACCAGCGCTTAGTAAAAGTCAAATTTAACTAGGTCTTTTTCGGCTTAAACGCCCTTTTTGCCGTCATATAAAAGCCGCTAAATATAAAAAGCGCCATCAAAAGCGAAACTACCGACCACAAAATTTTACCCGCAATCCCGAAAAAGTACCCCGTATGCAGCTGATAGTTCGTGCTCTTTACCATGCCTACGGTTATGCCCTCGGTTTGTTTTTGCTCCGCCATCTTGCCCTCTTTTACGTTTATGGAGGTCATTTTCGGACGAGCGGTGCTAGGCGCGTCGGGCTCGTAGTATCTGACGTTTATCTTATCTCCGGCCGCGAGCATCAGGCTAAATTCTTTATACTCTATGCCGCTTGATTTAAATATCTCGTAAGCCCTCTGCACATCGCTAAATTTATACTCGGCGCTCTTTTTGCTCTCTGTTTTTTCGGGCGCGCCCTCTTTGCGCTCGGCCTCTTTAGGCAAATTTTGCGCGCTAACGAAAAGCTCAGTCACCGCGCCGTTATACCAGCGGTAAGACCACATGAGTCCGGTTAGACAGATGACGAGATAAATCACCGCGCTTAAGGCGCCTAAACTCGTGTGCAGGTTGTGAAAAAGGGCGTATTTTTTGAGTTTAAAATTTGGCTTCACCGCCTCGGCAAATTTGTGTTTTATCCTTGGAAAATGCAGCCAAACGCCGCTTATCACGAGCACTATCATCGCGACCGTACTAGCGCCTACGATCTGCTTGCCAACCTCGCCAGCGGTTTTATTGCCAGTTAGCGCAAAGCCTAAATTTCGGTGCAGAGACATTACCGTGCGCACGAATGCGACTCCGTAGTCCTTGCCGATGATCTGCGCGGTATATGGATCGACCAGATAAGCATCGCTATTACTAGCATAAATTTTGATCGCTTCGTTTTCGCTTTTGGGTAGCACGAGCCTTGCCGGCTGTTTAACGCCCGTTTGCTCGCTAAAGCTTTGCAGGATTTTTTCCGCGCTTAGCATTTCGCCCGTTTTTTCTATCTTGGGAGCGTTTAAATTTATAAGATCCTCAAGCTCGTGCTGATACGATAAAATCGCGCCAGTAACGCCGACAACAAGCAGCGGAATAGCAAAAATAATCGATAAAATCAGGTGGAGATTAAACAAAAACTGATTTCTTCTTAAGGCCTTTTTTAAAAACGAAAGCAAGCAACATCCTTTAAATTTTGATTTTGATTATTTTTAAAACTCGTGATTATATTGATTAATGCTTAAGAATTTGTTAAGTCCAAAAAGCATTAATCCCGCATTTAGCAAATTTGAGATAAAATCGCTCAAATTTAAATAAGGAAAAAAGATGAGCGATATCGGCGTAGTGGTGCTTGCCGCGGGGCTTGGCACGAGGATGAAATCAACTAAACCAAAGGTGCTTTTCGAGCTTTGCGGAGAGCCGATGATTATCCATATTTTGCGCAAGGCTTATGAGATCAGTAGCGACGTGAGCGTGGTTTTGAGCTATCAAAAAGAGCTAGTGGGAGCCAAAATCAAAGAAATTTTCCCTCAAACTAAAATTTACGAGCAAAATTTAAAAGAGTTTCCTGGCACTGCGGGCGCGCTAAAAAACATCCCGCTAAATAGCGAAAAAACGCTGATTTTGTGCGGAGATATGCCGCTTATCAAAACCAACGACCTAATCCGCCTAAGCGCTGGCAGCGCAGACATCTCGCTTAGCGTTTTTGAAGCGGCAGATCCGTATGGCTACGGCCGCGTGATCGTAAATAACGGCAAAGTCGAGGCCATCGTCGAGCAAAAAGACGCAACCGAGACGCAAAAAATGATAAAAAGCGCAAACGCCGGCTGCTACTGCTTTAAAAGCGAAGTTTTACGCGAGATTTTGCCTCTCATCGGCAACGAAAACTCGCAGAAAGAATTTTACCTAACCGACGCGATAAAAATCGCAAACGAGCGCGGTCTAAAGTGCTGGGCCATCAGCGTCGAAGAGCAAAATTTCATGGGCATAAACGATAAATTTCAGCTCAGTATCGCCCAAAATTTGATGCAGGACGAAATCAAGAAAAATTTGATGAAAAGCGGCGTGCTAATGCGGCTACCAAACAGCGTATATATCGACTCTAGAGCCAAATTTGAAGGCGAGTGCGTCATCGAAGAAAACGTAAGCGTCATCGGAGAGTGCGTCATCAAAAACTCCGTCATCAAAAGCGGCTCGGTCGTAGAAAACTCCGTCATCGAGGACTCGGACGTCGGCCCGCTAGCGCACCTGCGGCCAAAATGCGAGATCAAAAACACCCACATCGGAAACTTCGTCGAGCTAAAGGCGGCGAGGCTTGACGGCGTCAAAGCAGGCCACCTAAGCTATCTTGGCGACTGCAAGATAGGTAGCGGCACAAACGTAGGCTGCGGCACGATCACGTGCAACTACGACGGCAAAGCCAAGCACAAAACGATAATCGGCAAAAACGTCTTTATCGGCTCGGACAC
>NZ_CALIII010000020.1 GCF_938018145.1 uncultured Campylobacter sp. | reverse complement strand
TCGGCCAACAGCTATTTTCTGCAATGCTAAACATCGGCGGCTACGTCGGCTTTTTTACGAAACTAGTCATTGCGTTCGGTATCGCGTTTGAGCTTCCCGTTATCACCTTTTTTCTCGCCAAACTCGGCCTAGTCGACGATAAGATGCTAAAAAACTCATTCCGCTACGCTATCGTCGTGATTTTTATATTTGCCGCGGTTATGACGCCTCCGGATATCCTCAGCCAGTTTTTGATGGCGGTGCCTCTAATCGGTCTTTACGGGCTTTCTATCTTTATAGCCGCCCGCGTAAATCCGGCTAAAAACGAGGAGTCGGAAACCGACGAAGAAAAAGAGGACGAATAACTATGAAATCAAGTAGGCTAGCCAAATGAGTCAAATTTTAAATCCAAACTCGCTTGACGCCTACGACTACGAGCTACCGCCGGAGCTAATCGCAAATTTCCCAACCTTTCCCAAAGAGGATGCGAAGCTGCTAGTCTACGAGCGAGCTAGCGAAAAAATCTCTCATCTAAAATTCGGCGACTTGCCTGAAATTTTACCGCCTTGCGATATTATTTTTAACGACACCAAAGTCATAAAGGCTAGAATTTTCGGCAAAAAACAAAGCGGCGGCGAGACGGAGCTTTTGCTAAACTCTCCGCTTGCGGACGGTAAATTTAGCGTCTATATAAAAGGCAAGGTTCGCGCGGGCAGCGTTTTAAATTTCGGCGAAAATTTGACCGCCGAGGTCTGCGAGCTCTTTGACGACGGCTCGCGCACGGTCAAATTTAGCCAAAACGGCCAGCTTTTGGACACGGCCGCTCTTTACGGTATATTGTCCCGCATCGGCCACGTGCCTTTGCCGCCATATATCAAGCGAAGCGACACCAAAGACGACGAGAGCTGGTATCAAAGCGTGTTTGCTAAAAACGAGGGCGCAGTGGCGGCTCCGACGGCGAGCCTGCACTTTAGCGACGAGATGATCGCGCGCCTAGCCAAAGACCGCGAGATAGCCTACCTCACCCTGCATGTGGGCGCAGGGACGTTTAAGGGCGTGGAGAGCGAGGATATCACGCAGCACAAGATGCACGCGGAGTTTTACGATATCCCGCAAGACACGCAAAATTTAATCAACTCAGATAAGCCGATCCTAGGCGTGGGCACGACGGTGACGCGCTGCGTGGAGGAGTTTGCTAGAAGCGGCAAATCTAGCGGCGAGTGCAGGCTGTTTTTAAATTTAAACAACAAGCCCATCCGCCAAAACTACCTGCTTACGAATTTTCACCTGCCAAAATCGACGCTAATCATGCTCGTTACCAGCTTTATCGGACTTGAGCAGACTATGCGGATTTACAAAACCGCCGTGGAGCAAAAGTACAAATTTTACTCCTACGGCGACGCGATGCTGGTTGTATAGCCGTGAGTTTCGCCTATATTTTTCTGATTTTCGCCGCGTTTTATATAGCGGTTTTGGGCGGTTGCTATTTTATGGATAAATTTAGAAGGTCAAACGGCATGATAAAAAAAGAAACTACGCAAAAAAACGGCGCGAGCGAGATTGGCAAATCTAGCGAGGCAAATACGCTGCCAAAAGTCGATATCGCGGGCGGTTTGCTGTTTTTAGTCTCATCGCTAAACGAGGACGCGCAAAAAAACACGAACTACGTGCTGCTAGACTACGACATCGCCTATCCTAGGCTATTTTACGCAGATATCGCCGCTCTTGCGAAGCTCATCGACGCGATGGCTCAAATTTTCCTTTTAAACGTCTCAAACTCGACCGTTACGATCAAATTTTTGTTATCAAACTACTACAAAAACAACATCAAATTTACCCTTAGCGTCTACTGCGATCACGACTTTTTTACGAGCAAAAGCACGCCTCGCGTAAATATGAACGCGCAAAGCCGCAAATACTACGAAACGGCGATAGCGCTAGCCGAGCAAAACGGCTCAAGCATCAGATTTGAGTTTGATCACGGCGTACGCATTAGCACCGAGATTTCGCTACGTCTGTGCGACGATAAGCTCGATCTCATGCAAAGTTTTAAGATAAAAAATCCCAAAAATTTTAGCGTCCTCGTCGCCGAGCCAAACCCCTATTCATTTAATATCATCAAAAAAGATCTCGAATTTATCGGCATCGACGTCAAGCCATGCCGCGAATGGGACGTCGTAAAACGCCACGTGCGGGATATGATTTTTCGCCCGGATGTCGTTTTTATCGACGAGAGCTTATTGCAAAGCATAGACGAGTCGCTACAAAACGATATCGCAGAGAAAAAAATCGCTCTTGTCGTGCTTAAAAATACGAGCGCGCAGACAAGCCTAAATCCAAAAATACGCGCCCTGTCGCTGCCGCAGCCATATTTGCCGGATATGCTCGTGTGCGTCTTAAACGAAGCTTACGAATTCAAGATACAAAACGGGGATAAAATTTAGCTTTTTGAAATTTTACTCGTATTTTTAAAACTCGTTAAACCGCCCTGCTTCGTTTGATAAGCTCAAATTTGACCCAAAACCGCTACCTCAAAATGATATAATAAGCCCAAACAACAGAGGCTAAAATGAACAAAATAACCTGAATCTGCCTAGGCGCGTGAAGCATGTAAAGGGCGCTGAAATT
>NZ_CALIII010000019.1 GCF_938018145.1 uncultured Campylobacter sp. | reverse complement strand
ATAGAGTTTCGCGGGATATAGTAGCGAACCGCCTCTCTATCGTCCTCATCGGCAACCACGACAAATAAGCCTTTTTCCGTTACAACGTGGCCTTTTTTGATATTTCTTAAGCGCTCTAAATAATCGCCCTTTAAGATGTAAAATTTAAGCACGCCGTTTGCGCCGGCAAGGATTTTCTTAGCGATCGGTTCGCCGTCCTCTACCTTTATCTCGCTCGCAAACGGAATACGTTTCGGTACGTTCCAGCCCTCTTTGATGACCTCAGCGATACTTTCGTTCTCTTTAACCGAATCGCCGTCAGCATAAGGGATGTAAATTTTACCCTCGACCTTACCGCTAACGCCGGCTAGCTCGTTAGGTCTCGCTAGGTCGCCTCTTCTTAGAGTGTATTTTACCTCTTCTTTTTTACCTTTTACGATGATGTTTACGTCCTCGTGAGCAACCTCGATCTCGATCTTTCCGTCAAACGGAGCTTTGATCTTAGGCTCTACGAGCAAGACAGCCGAGTTTCTGCGATTTGCCACGATTCTCTTACCGCCGTTTTCGTAAACGTTTAGATTGTAGTATCTTATAAAGCCCTCTTTTTGCGCGACGACTTGGTAGTCTTGCTGCTCTGTAGATGCCGTACCGCCGATGTGGAAAGTTCTTAGCGTTAGCTGAGTACCGGGTTCGCCGATAGATTGAGCCGAGATGATACCGACGGCTTCGCCCGGTTTTACCAGCTTTCCTTCGCCCAAGTTCACGCCATAGCATTTCGCGCAGACGCCTTTTGCCGCTTTGCAAGTTATCGGCGTTCTGATGCTGACAGATTTTATACCAGCTTCGGTTATCGCTTTGGCTTTTTCTTCGTCTATCAGAGTACCTTCGCTAAATAGCACTTCGTTTGCTATCGGATCGATCACGTCGTCGGCTAGTACGCGGCCTAAAATTCTCTCTTCTAAACTCTCGATAAGCTCGCCGTTGTCGGTGATCTCGGTGATCTCGACGCCCTCGTGAGTACCGCAGTCGTGCATAGTGACTTTCACGTTTTGCGCGACGTCGATCAGCTTTCTGGTTAGATATCCGGCATTCGCCGTTTTTAACGCGGTATCTGCTAGACCCTTTCTGGCACCGTGGGTTGAGTTAAAGTACTCAAGGACGTTTAGACCCTCGCGGAAGTTTGATATGATCGGTGTCTCGATGATCGATCCGTCGGGCTTCGCCATAAGACCACGCATACCGGCTAACTGGCGAATTTGCGCCGCAGAACCTCTCGCGCCGCTATCGGCCATCATATAAATAGAGTTAAATCCGCCCTTATCTCCCTGGATGAGCTTCATCATCTCGCCTGCGACGACGTTGTTCGTATCCGTCCAGATGTCGATGATTTTATTGTATCTTTCAGAATCGGTTAGCAAACCAGCGCCGTATTGATTTTGTATCTCGCGGACTTTTTTCTTGGCTTCGTTGATATATTTTTGTTTACTATCAGGCACGATGATGTCAGCAATAGAGATCGAGATGCCGGCTTTTGTCGCATAGCGGAAGCCCAAATTTTTGAGCTTATCCAAAAATCCCGCCGTTACCTCAAGGCCGCCGTTTTTATAAACGTAATCAACCAAATTTGCGATATCTTTTTTCTTCATAACCCTGTTCCACATATTTTCAGGAACAAAATCAGGCAGAATCGAGCGGATGATCAAGCGACCCGCAGTCGTAAATAGCGTCTTGCCGTCGATCATCGTTTTGATTTTCGAGTGTACCTCTAGGCAGTGAGCTTCCTCGGCGATCATTACTTCATCTACAGATGCGAAAATTTTGTTCGCTCCCTTGCTATCGGTCTTTTCTAGGCTTAGGTAGTAAATTCCCAAAACCATATCCTGGCTAGG
>NZ_CALIII010000018.1 GCF_938018145.1 uncultured Campylobacter sp. | reverse complement strand
TTCTATGGAAGGCGTCGTTGTAGACGTTAAAATTTTTACTAAAAAAGGTCACGAAAAAGATAATCGCTCAAATAAAGTTTATGAAGAAGAAAAAGCGGCTTTTGAAAAAGAACACCATGATAGACTCTTGATGCTAGACCGCGAAGAGATGCTAAAAGTGGGCGCTCTGCTTTGCAAAACGCCTTTGAGTTCTGCTCAAACTATCGGCAAAAAAACCTATAAAAAAGGCGAGAAGATCGATAAAGAAGAGTTTGAAAACATCAACCGCTTTACGCTAAGTGTGATCGTCAAAGGCTTCTCAAAAGACGTTCAAAAATCATACGACGACATAAAAAATCATTTCCAAAACGAGAAGAAAAAGCTCAAAGAAGAGCATGACGCGAAGATGGAAATTTTAGAAAAAGACGACATCTTGCCAAGCGGCGTAGTTAAGCTAGTTAAAGTCTACATCGCGACCAAGCGCAAGCTAAAAGTGGGCGATAAGATGGCGGGCCGCCACGGAAACAAAGGTATCGTCTCAAATATCGTTCCTGAGGTTGATATGCCGTATCTGCCGAGCGGTCAGCCGGTTGATATCGTGTTAAATCCGCTAGGCGTTCCTAGCCGTATGAATATCGGTCAAATTTTAGAAAGCCACTTGGGCCTTGTCGGCTACCGCTTGGGCGAGCAGATAAATCAAATTTTCCAAGAGAAAAAAGGCGAGTGGGTAAAAGAGCTACGAGCCAAAATGATCGAGATAGCTTCGGCGTCTAAATTTATGGATGCTAAAAAGACTCTAGGCAAAATGAGCGACGAGATGCTTTTAGACTACGCTAGAGACTGGGCTAACGGCGTCAAATTTGCCACGCCTATATTTGAGGGCGTTAGAGTCGATGAGCTGATGAAACTATTTGAGCTAGCTAAGATCGATATGGACGGCAAGACCGAGCTTTACGACGGACGCACGGGTTCAAAGATCAAAGAGCGCGTAAACGTCGGATGTATGTATATGCTAAAGCTTCACCACCTAGTCGACGAAAAAGTCCACGCTAGAAGCACGGGTCCATATAGCCTAGTTACTCAGCAGCCAGTCGGCGGTAAGGCGCTATTTGGCGGACAAAGATTCGGAGAGATGGAGGTTTGGGCGCTTGAGGCGTACGGCGCGGCCCATACGCTTCGCGAGATGCTAACTGTCAAATCAGACGACGTCGAGGGACGTTTGTCTGCATATAAAGCCCTAACTAGAGGCGAAAACGTGCCTGAAACTGGCATTCCTGAGACATTTTTCGTTCTAACAAACGAGCTAAAATCATTGGCGCTTGATGTCGAGATATACGATGAGGATGAAAATAATGAGTGAGTTAAAACCTATTGAGATAAAAGAAGAACGCAGACCGCGCGATTTTGAAGCGTTTCAGCTTCGTTTGGCTAGCCCTGAGAGGATAAAGTCATGGAGCCACGGCGAGGTCAAAAAACCGGAAACCATAAACTACCGCACGCTAAAACCTGAGCGCGACGGCCTATTTTGCGCTAAAATTTTCGGTCCGATCCGCGACTACGAGTGCCTTTGCGGTAAGTATAAAAAAATGCGCTACAAAGGCATCAAGTGCGAAAAGTGCGGCGTCGAGGTAACTAGCTCAAAGGTGCGCCGCTCTAGAATGGGCCACATCGAGCTCGTGACTCCTGTTGCGCATATCTGGTATGTAAATTCGCTCCCAAGTCGCATAGGAACGTTGCTCGGTATAAAGATGAAAGACCTTGAGCGCGTGCTTTACTACGAGGCGTATATCGTCGAGAGCGTAGGCGACGCATTTTACGATACCGAAAATAGCAAAAAGGTAGAAATTTTCGACGTTCTAAACGAAGAGCAATACGTTTCTTTAGCTTCTCGTTTTGAAGAGAGCGGATTTAGAGCTAGAATGGGCGGCGAAGTTATCCGCGATTTGCTAGCAAATATCGATTTGGTCGAGCTTTTAAATACTCTAAAAGACGAGATCAGCGCGACAAATTCTGAAGCTAAGAAAAAAACTATAGTAAAAAGACTAAAAGTCGTCGAGAGCTTTTTAAATTCCGGTAATCGCCCTGAGTGGATGATGATTACTAATTTACCGGTCCTTCCGCCAGATCTTCGTCCGCTTGTCAGCCTTGACGGCGGTAAATTTGCGGTTTCCGACGTAAATGACCTATATCGCCGCGTTATAAATAGAAACGCGCGCCTAAAACGCCTTATGGAGCTTGACGCGCCTGAAATCATCATCAGAAACGAAAAGCGTATGCTTCAGGAGTCCGTCGATGCGCTATTTGACAACGGACGACGCGCGAATGCCGTAAAAGGCGCAAACAAACGCCCGTTAAAATCGCTTTCTGAAATCATTAAAGGCAAGCAAGGCCGCTTCCGTCAAAATTTGCTCGGTAAGCGTGTTGACTTTTCCGGTCGTTCGGTTATCGTCGTTGGCCCAAAACTACGCATGGATCAGTGCGGACTACCGAAAAGAATGGCTCTTGAGCTGTTTAAGCCGCATTTGCTAGCTCGCCTTGAGGAGAAGGGCTACGCTACGACCGTAAAGCAAGCTAAAAAGATGATCGAGGATAAGACGAATGAGGTTTGGGAGTGCCTAGAGGAGGTCGTTAAGGATCACCCGGTTATGCTAAACCGCGCTCCGACGCTTCACAAACTATCTATCCAGGCGTTTCACCCTGTGCTTGTCGAGGGCAAGGCTATCCAGCTACATCCGCTAGTTTGCGCCGCATTTAACGCGGACTTCGACGGCGACCAGATGGCTGTTCACGTGCCGCTATCGCAGGAAGCTATCGCAGAGTGCAAAATTTTGATGCTCAGCTCTATGAACATCTTGCTTCCTGCAAGCGGTAAGGCTATCACCGTTCCTAGCCAGGATATGGTTTTGGGAATTTACTACCTAAGCCTAGAAAAGACCGACAGCAAGGGCGCTAATAAAATTTTCGCATCGGTAGATGAAGTAATGATCGCCGAGGAAGCACACTGCCTAGAAGTACACTCGAAAATCAAAACGATGATCGACGGCAAGACGCTATTTACGACCGCCGGCCGCCTAATCATCCGCTCGATTCTGCCTGATTTTGTTCCTGAAAATATGTGGAACAGAGTTATGAAGAAAAAAGATATCGCAAA
>NZ_CALIII010000017.1 GCF_938018145.1 uncultured Campylobacter sp. | reverse complement strand
TCCGTGACCGAAGCCGACCGAGTTTCCAACGAAGTATAAAGGAAAAAGACAAGCCGCAAAGGCAGCTTGTCTAAAAGCAAAATTATTTAATAAATCCGTAAAGATTAGCTAACACCCAACCCACTGCGCACGAGCTAAACACGCCGATAAGGCCAGGGATGATGAAGCTGTGGTTGATGACGTATTTGCCGATCTTTGTCGTACCTGAGCGGTCAAACTGGATCGCGGCAAGATCGCTCGGATATGTTGGAAGGATAAAGTATCCGTAGCAAGCCGTAGCAAACGCGACGATGATGCCTGGATCCACGCCGATCTGAACCGCAAGCGGTACGAATGTCGCAGCAGCTGCTGCTTGAGAGTTTAGGAACTTAGAAATCAGCATACCTACTACGATATACATCCACGGATAGGCCTTCATCACCTCTCCTAGCGAGCCTTTTAGCATCTCGATGTGAGAGTGGAACATCGTATCGGCCATCCAGCTGATGCCGTAGATCGCCACGAGCGCGACCATACCGCTGTGGAAGATCTCGTTTTGAGCGATCTTAGCAGCCTTGATACCTGAGTAGATCATCATGATAGACGCGGCTAAAAGCATGAAAATTTGGATCGTATCGACCATGCCTAGAGGAGCGGTCTTTTTCATAGTATCTTTTACTACGATGCTAGCGTTTGCGACGGTTTCGGTTTTACCCTCTTTGGTGATAACTACGTTGCCGTCTTGAAGCACGATGGTTTGAGTTACTTTTTTGTCTTTATCTAGGACTTCTACGTTCGTAAATTTAGTAGCATCTTTTACTTTATTATCTTTTACGTTTGAGACGACTTTGCTACTATCTACGGTAGAGACTACTTGTCCGTCTTTTACGGTGATGTTTTTAACTACTTTTTCACCTACTACGATTTCGATAGATTTGCCAGGGACGTTGCTAGTCCAGCTAGGGCGGAGTTGTTTATAGTAGCCTAGAACCGCCACGATAGCGATAGTAGCTAGGAATATCCACATCACGTTCCACTGTTTAGCAGGGAGTTTTACGCCGATTAGAGAGTGAGATTCGTCTGAGCCGTAGATATATTTTCTTTGCTCAGGGTCTTTGATCCTCTCTTGGAAATCAGGGTCTTTATCTAGGTCTTTGCCTCTAAAGATCGAGTAAGTACCGATGATAAGCATACCGATAAAGGTTGACGGGATAGTGACTTTTAGTAGATCCACGTAGCTAGTAAAGCCGTCGATATGAACGGTACCGGTACCCAGCAAAACAGCGACCATAGATACGCCTGCAACCGAAACCGGGCTAGCGATGATGGCTAGCTGAGACGAGATCGTAGTCGCAGCCAGCGGTCTTTCCGGACGGATGCCGCTTTTGATAGATACGTCGTAAATGATCGGTAGCAGCGTATAAACCGTGTGTCCCGTGCCGCATAGAACCGTTAGCGTCCAGCCGCAAAGAGGGGCTAGGATGCAGACGAATTTAGGATTTTTTCTTAGCGCTTTTTCCGCTATCTGGAGCATAACGTCAAGACCGCCCGCTGCTTGTAGCGTAGAGCTAGCTACGACGACGGCTAGGATCGTTAGGATGACGTCTACTGCCGGTTTGCCAGGCTTCATACCGAATGCAAATACCAAGATAACAAGACCGATGCCGCCTAGTACGCCTAGCGCCATACCGCCTTTTTTAGCGCCGTAGAATAAACATCCGAGCACTACGATTAGTTGGAGAGTGAACTGAGTGCTTTCACTCAAACTGGTTAGGAATTCCATTTGTTCTCCTTTTTGGAAATTACGCCGCGATTATATAAATATTAAAATTAAATACTAATAAAAAAATTAAAAATACATTTGTAAGTATTAATCATATATTTAACCAAATTTGACGCGGCCGCTAGTCAAATTTAATTGATCTAAATGCATTTAAAAGAAAATTTGATATATAATCCCAAGACAAAAAATTAATAAATCTGCTTAAGGAGTAAATATGCAAATCCCTATCGCATACGGCAAAGATGATCATCTAAATCTAGAGATAAACGAGAAAAATTTGCTCGGCGTTTTCGATCCAAACCCCGTGGCTAAATTTGACGAAACGGCGCTCATCGCAAAGGCTCTGGCAAATCCGATAAATCAAAAAAGCTTTGACGAGTTTATCGCAGGCGATGAAAAGATCGTCATCATCGTAAACGACGGCACGAGACCTACGCCTACGGCAAAAGTTTTAAAGCAAATTTACCCAAAAATCCGCGAGAAAAATAAAATTTTCATCATCGCCACCGGCTGCCACAGAGAGGGTACGCTCGATGAGTACGAGATGATATTTGGCAAAGAAATTTACGCCGAGCTTAACGCCAAAGGCGAAGTTCACGACCACGACTCCAAGCACGACGAGATGGTCTTTTTAGGCGAGTCCAAAAATGGAACGCAGATGTATCTAAACAAAATCGTAGCAGAAGCAAAAAAAGTGATCGTCATCGGCTCGGTCGAGCCGCACTATTTTGCGGGCTACACGGGCGGCAGAAAGGCCTTTTTGCCGGGCACCGCGTCGTATGAGAGCATCACGCAAAACCACAAACTCGCCCTAAGCTCCGACGCGCAGGCGCTGCGCCTAGAGGGCAACCCCGTGCACGAGGATATGATCGACGCGATGAAGGTGCTCGCGCACATCGACGTTTTTTCGATCCAGACGGTGCTTGATAGCGAGCACGGCGTGTATTACGCAAGCGCGGGACACCTAAACGACAGCTTTTACGACTGCGTGAAAAAGGCAGACGAGGTCTTTTGCGTAAATATCCCGCGCAAGGCAGATATCGTGATCTCGGTCG
>NZ_CALIII010000016.1 GCF_938018145.1 uncultured Campylobacter sp. | reverse complement strand
CATCGCCTTTTCGTGCGACATCTTGCGTATCCAGGCGTCAGATTTCAGCCCCATTTTTTACCTTTATTTTAAATTTACGCGATTATAACATAATTTAAATTTACGTAAAATTTGAGTGCCGTTTTACACCAAAATTTATCAAATTTGAATACGTTATCAGCAAATTTTCTTATTTTTTATAATTAATTTTTAAATTAAAGCAAAGTATAATAACACATTTTAAATTCTCTTAAACGAAAGGAAAATAATGCATTCAAACACGTCGCGTAAATTTGAAAATTTACGCAGTAACAAGGGCTCAAATTTGCCTCTTTCGGCGCTCACCTGCCTGCTACTAGCCGCAAGCGGAGCTTATGCTTACACCGAGGCCGGCGTTTCCGGAAATACTTCTAGCTGGGAGAGCGCGGAGTATAAAAGCGACTGGGGACTAGTCTCTATGAACGCCTCCACGGCTTACGCGCTAGGCTTTAACGGTAGCGGAACGAAGATCGGCGTCATGGACTCTGGCGTACTTTTGAGCCACCCGGAGTTTCAAGACGGTAGGATTCATGCAGTAAAAACGATCGGCAACTATAGCAAAAACGGCATGAGATACCCTGACGCTGCGCTAGGAAACGGCCCGATAGATAAAAATCAACCCGTAAAAGACGGCAAGCGAAACTACGATAAAAACGATAACGGCGTATTTAAAAAAGGCGAAGCCTTTAATACGGACGGTAGCTGGATAAGAGGCGTAAACGACGCCCACGGCACTCACGTGGGCGGCACGATGGCGGCTAGTAGAGACGGTAGCGGCATGCACGGCGTGGCGTTTGGCGCACAACTATACTCCGCAAATACCGGCGGCAACGACAACATGACGTATGGACCAAATCAAGACTACAACTACTTTCTAAAGGGCTACACCGCTTTAGCCGACTCAGGTGCGAAGGTGATAAATAATAGCTGGGGTTCTAATAGGCGCGTAAATTCATCCTTTGCGGGCGCACTGGGATATAAGCCTACTTATGGCTGGCGAGCCGTGCCTGAATACGACGTGGAATTTTACGACGTGACGGTAGCCAATCAAACTACCGCAGCAAAAGACCATATAAATTTAAAAGATATGAACGAGGCTAAAAAGGCTTATTATCAGTTCGTAACTAGCGGCGAAAAAAGCTTCTTGGACGCGGCTTACGAAGTGGCGGTAAAAAGAGGCGTTATTCAGGTATTTACGGCCGGAAACAGAAGCTTGATGGCTGAGTCTTTCACGCGTGCGGCATTGCCTTATTTTAGGCCGGATGCCGAGGACTACTGGATCAACGTCACGGGTCAAACCGGCGCGGATGGCTATCCTAATGATTCTAACGAATACATAAGAGGACATAAGGCGTCCTCGGATATTCAGGAATTTAACCTTGCCGGACACTCGAAGTGGTGGACGATCGCCGCACCGGCCGAAGAGATTTATTCCGCGTACGTCGAGCTTACCGACAATGCGACATACGGCAAGGCTATATATAAATCATCTGGCGGTACTTCTATGGCCGCTCCTCACGTTAGCGGAGCCTTGGGCGTCATAATGCAGCGCTATCCGTATATGAGCATGCCTCAGATTAGAGAAACTATGCTAACTACGGCTAGACAAAGGACGCTAAGAGCCGGTCACGGTGCAGGCGGCATGCTAGAGCGTTGGGGTAGCGACGGCGAGGGCGTACCTAGTAACGTCTGGGGTTGGGGTATACTCGACCTTGGTAAAGCGATGTTTGGTCCTGGGCAGTTCTTAGGAAACTTTGACGTTACGATGAATCAAAACGATATCTGGACAAATAACATCTCAGACGTCGCTATCAAATTTAGAAAAACCGAAGACGATAGCGACGCTGCGGCTTGGGCGGCTAGAAAAGCGGCTCTTAACGCTAAGCCGAATTTGAGCGCGGAAGAAAAAGCCGAGATGACCTTTGAAACCGTAAGAGAACAGGCTAGAGCTGCAAGGGCGGCGGAGGGCTATGAAGGCTCGCTAACTAAAAGAGGAGACGGCGCTTTGACTCTTGTCGGAGACAATAGCTTTACCGGAGCGGTAAATATATACGGCGGTAAAATCTCGACTCTAAATCAATCAATCTCTTCTTCAAGAAGCATAAACGTCCACAAAGGCGGCGAATTTGAAGTTTTAAACGCTCTTACTTACCAAACTCCAAGCGCGGGCGGTTTTGTAAGCACGACCAAGGCAAGCGACGCTACGCAAGTTAACGCCGTTATAAACGCAGGCGGCGCATTTGTAGTTAACGACGGCGCTCATAATCTAAATTTAACATTTAAAGAGGGCTCTTTATTAAAGGCTGCATTGCTAACAAATGCCGAGCTTGCAAATTTGGCTGCAAATCCGACTCTAAAGAAAACCATAAATGCGAGTGGAAACTTTGCGGGCGTAAATTTAGCTAACGTCGAAGATAGCTATGCGTTCTTTAAAACCACTAAAGAAACTGTTAGCGGCTCAAATTTGGCTCTTTCTTTGCAAAAAGGCAAAAGCATGGAGGAGGTAGCCTCTACTAGCGCCGAGAAGTCGTTTGCTAGATTGGTCGAGGCAAATCCTAGCAGCGCTATTTATTCGTCTATGTTAGGAGCCACTCATGGCGTAGCGGCGGCATACTTCGGCGCGTTTTCAAACGATCTAGACTTCAAAGCGCAAAACAACTCCGCTATAGACTCGTTTATGCTGGCAAATTCTGTTAAAAACAAAAACGGAGCCAAAAGAGCCGATATCGACACGGGAGTCGAGCTTTGGTTGCTTAGCAGCGCAAGTAGGGTGACTTCTGACAATAACGCCGGCGGCAGACTAGGCACGAACGCATTTACAAATCTAGTGGGCGTTGATTTTCTGGTAGGCGACAGCTCAAAAGCAGGCGTATTCGTAGGCCTTGGCAAAACAAACCACAAGCTAGGCGATAGCAAAGCGGTAAAAAGCAAAGACGCGCATGCCGGTATCTACGGCGACATAGGACTTGATCCTATCAAAATCAGTCTAGGCGCTATCTACTCGAAATTTGATCAAGAAAAAAGAGTCGTTAACTCATACGCTCCTTTGGCTTACGAGTATAAAGACGCCGATGCGTCCGCTATCAGCGCATTTGCCCAGATCGCCTATACGGGGCTAAGCTATGAAAACGGCTTTAGCTTAGAACCTTATGCAGGGCTAACCTATATCCGCTTTAAAAACGACGATGTAGCAAATTCTTTGGTACAGATCAGAAACGAGGATAGAGATTTACAAATCGCAAGCGTGGGCGTAAAACCTAGTATCGCATTTACCATGGATGGCGTAGGCCTAGTGGCAAAAGCCGATATAGCCTACAACCGCTTCCTAGGCGATAAAACTCCGAGCGCTCATATGAACGTTACAGGCCTTGGCGCAACTAAACTAGAGGGTGAAAAGCTAAAAGATCTAGCCACTACCGAGCTTGGTATCGAGGCTGTGTTTACCAGAAACTTTAGAGTCGGCCTTAGCTATATTGGAGCATACGGCAGCAACGTAAAATCAAACGGCGTAAATGCTAAGTTTAGTTGGGCGTTTTAATCTTTTTGATTAAAAGCTTAAATTTGCCTAGAGCGAGCTAAATTTACTTAGCTCGCTACGGGTTTAAATTTGACTTTGTAAATTTGCCGCATTTTGGAGATAGAAATTTGTCTCGAAAATGCGGCTTAGAAAATTAAGCGGATAGATACGACTTGCGCCGCTGCTTGTAAGATCTCTTAACGTCTACTTCGATATTTTAGTAATTGCGCCTTAAAAAACTACAAATGCAGTTTGGTAAAGCAGCGAAAATCGTGATTAGCGTCCCTGTTAATCAGCAAGAAACCGACCGCGGATCTAACGCTAGTAGCCTTTTTCGTTTAGCTCTCTATAATTATCACACCCTAGTTGAAGCCCTAAATCACAGGCTTTGCCGTAGTGTTGCTTTGCCGTAGTAAAATTCTGCCTTACGCCTTGACCATATTTGTATAAAATTCCTAAACTATTGCAGCCCAAAGCCTCTCCCCCATCACAAGCTTTTTGATACAGCTGAGCTGCTTTTTGATAGTTTTGTCCTACACCTT
>NZ_CALIII010000015.1 GCF_938018145.1 uncultured Campylobacter sp. | reverse complement strand
TCAAAGGCGGCTCCGATCATTTTGGAGAGCTTCGTGGCACAGCTTAGCGCGATATTTGCGCCAAAATTCGTCGAGCACTACTCTAAGTCAAATTTGACCGCGCTAGTTGCAGAGGCTAAATTTTCGATGCGAGTTACGGCGTTTGTTATGAGTGTGCCCGCGGCTATTTTCGTGGCTTTCGGGCGCGAATTTTACACGCTTTGGCTACCGTTTAAAAGCGCGGACGAGATAAGCCTAATCTATAATCTCTCGATGATAACTCTAGTGCCGATTATATTTATCAGCTACGTTTTTTCGCTTTTTAATCTCGACAGCGCGACCAATAAACTAAAACGTCCCGCGATAGCAAACACCATTTTGGGTGCTGGCACGATTTTGGCGCAGATTGCCGTGCTTAAATTTACGGACTACGGCATTTACGGTATGGCGATCGTCGGCGCCGCGCTTTATTCGGTGCGCATTTTGGGATTTGACCTTATAAACGCTGCGTTAAATTTGAGCCTGCCGCTTACTACTTTTTACGGCGTTTATTTTAAAAATTTAGCCGTTTTCGCGGCCGTTTGCGGGCTGTTTTTTTGGCTGCGAAATTTCGTGCAAATTTCAAGCTGGAGCGAATTTGCCGCGTATTCGGCGGTTTTGCTTGCGCTCGGTTACGCCGCGAGCTTGTTTTTGATATTTGACAAAAGAGAGCAACTAATCTTGATCAATAAAATCAAATCGAAGTTTAAAAGATGAAAAATTTAGTATTCGTTATTTCGCTAAAAAGCGACGAGGCGCGCAGGCAAAAGCTAAAAGAGCGGTTTAAAAACTACGGCGAATTTAAGCTCGTCGAGGCAACCGACGGCAGGGCGATGAGCGCAAAGGAGTACTACGGCTACGCGCTAGCTAGCCTTGAGGCCTACGGCAGGCTTTTAAGCCCGTCCGAGGTCGGCTGCTCGCTCTCTCACGTGCGCGCTTACGAGGAGTTTTTAAAAAGCGACGCTAAATTTGCGCTCATTTTAGAAGACGACGTTATCGGAGACGAAAACGGCGTGAAAAAGGCGTTTGAAGCGGCTGCGAAGATGGACGAAGGCTCGGCTCTTATCTGCGGCGCGCAGGACGGGTTAGATGGGCGATTTAGCGCATTTGGTAAAAAGCTGGAGGATGATTTTTGGCTAGTCTCAAAGCGCTCTTACGGCACGATTTACCGAGCGGCGGCCTACGTGCTTGATAGGCGCGCGGCGGAAAAGATCTTGCAAACGCACAAAAAGGCGCTTTGCGTGGCTGATTTTTGGCGGATTTTGCTTTTGCAAAACGGCTTAAAGATGTATTTTAGCGATATTTTCGCACATCCAACCGATCTAACAGACTCAAATATCCAAGCCGAGCGGGTGCAAAGAGCGCAGATAAAGGTCTCCCCGCTAGCTCGCCTAAGCAGCTTAAAATATGTCGCCGCAACGCGCTTTGAAGCGGCAATTTTAGGCTATGAGCGGATATTTAAAAGATAGGAAACTAAGCGATTATAAAGCTCAAAATTTATAAAATCAATAATTTTGAAGATTTATTAAATTTTCGCGCACCGATTAAAATTTGGAGAGAGAATGAAGGTTTTATTTATAATTTCGACCCTGCAAGCAGGCGGCGCCGAGCGCGTGATGAGCTTGCTAGCGAGCTATTTTGCGAAATTTCACGACGTAACGCTTTTAAAATTTGACACCAAACCGCCGTTTTACGAGCTAGACGAGAGGATAAAGCTGATCGATCTGCCTTTTCCGATGGTAAAAAAAGGTTTTTTTGCAAATTTAATCAGGCGCGTGAAAAAGTTTTTTTATCAGCGAAATTTGATCAAAAACGGCGGCTTTGACGTCGTTATCTCCTCTATGGACAGCACCAATATCAACGTGATTTTGTCGAATTTATTTATAAACAAGCCGCTTTTTATCAGCGAGCATTCAAGCGCCGATTTTTTCAAAGGGCGCGGCTGGCTGTTTTTGCGCCGTTTGCTCTATCCGCTAGCTAGCGGACTCACGGTACTTACGAAAGAGGACTACGAATACTATAGCTTCGTAAAAAATAAAACCGTGATGTATAATCCTATGTTTGAAGCCAAAAAACAGGGCTTGCCGAAGGAAAATATCATCCTTTTCGTCGGTCGTCTCATCTCGCTTAAAGGCTGCGACGTATTTTTAAAGGCCATGAGCCTAGTCGATAAAGAGCTTTTAAAACAGTGGAAAATCGTGATAGCGGGCGCTGGCGAAGAGAGGCAAAGGCTAGAGCTCATCGCGCACGAGCAGCTTCATCTGGATGCCGAGTTTATCGGGCAAACGAGCGATGTCGCTTCGCTTTACGAAAGGGCTAAAATCCTAGTCTCAAGCTCCAAAACCGAGGGCTTGCCAAACGTTTTAATCGAGAGCGTATTTTTTAACTGCGCCAGGGTGGCGACTGCTACAAGCGGCGCAAAAGAGCTCATCGAGGACGGCAAGGACGGATTTTTAGTACCGATAGACGACGTAAAAGCGCTCGGAAGCAAAATCGAACTTTTGATGCGCGACGAGGAACTTAGGCAAGAGCTGGTAAAAAACGCCAACGAGCGCAAAAACGCCTTTAAAACCGATCAAATTTATCAAAAGTGGATGGATTTTATCACTCAAAATATAAAGGGCTAAAATGCTAAAAGTAAGCATAATAATCCCAACCTACAACCGCAAAGAGCTTTTTGAAGCCGCTCTAAAAAGCGCGCTGGCTCAAGACTACGAAAATAAAGAAATCATAATCAGCGACGATAACTCAAATGACGGCACGCACGAGCTTGCGCAGAGTTACGTCGCTAAATTTGACAACGTAAAATACGTCCTAAACCAAACCTACGACCGCGGCCCAAACGGCAATAAAAACAACGGCTTTGACCACGCTAGCGGCGATGCTTTCGTGATACTAGACGACGATGAC
>NZ_CALIII010000014.1 GCF_938018145.1 uncultured Campylobacter sp. | reverse complement strand
GATAAACGCGTCTTTTAGGCGGTCTTTGAGGCTTGCCGAAATGAAAAAATAATCGATCCTCCAGCCGACGTTTTTGGCGCGGGCGTTAAAGCGGTAGCTCCACCACGAATACGCGTCCGCCACGTCGCCGCGCACGTGCCGAAAGGTGTCGATAAAGCCGCGTGCGACGACCTCGTCCAGCCACGCGCGCTCGATAGGCAAAAAGCCCGAGGTTTTGGCGTTTGCTTTGGGGTTTTTGAGGTCAATCTCGCGGTGAGCGGTATTCACGTCGCCGCAAAATATCACGTCCTTGCCCTGTTTTACGAGCTCCTGGATGTAGGCTAGAAATTTAGCGTAAAAATCCATCTTGTAGGCTAGGCGCGCGTCGTCTTTTTGGCCGTTTGGAAAGTAGATGTTAAAAAGTACGACGTTGCCGAATCTATGCTCCAAAACCCGCCCCTCGTCGTCGTCAAAAAACGCCGCTTTTTGCGTAACGGAGCCAAATTTGGCCAGACTCATCACGCCCGAGTACCCCGCTCTGGCTGCCGAATTTACGCTGATTTCGTTAAATCCGAGCTTGTAAATCTCCGCAGGCACGTCGCTCTCGCGCACCTTGATCTCCTGAAGGCCCAAAAAATCGGGTTTTTGCTGCTCTAGCCAAGCAAAGCCGTCTTTGGCGGCGACCGCGCGCAGTCCGTTTACGTTCCAGCTGATTAGTTTCAAATTTGATCCTTTGTTAAATTTGGCGTATTGTATCGCAAGAGCCGTAAAATAAGCTAAAATTTAGTAAAATTAGGATCATTTTAAGGAGTAAAAAATGAAAAAAATCATCATTTTATCGCTTGCGCTTGCCGCGTTTTTAGGCGCCAAAGAGATAAAAAGCGCGAACATTTTCCTCTCGGACGCAAAGTCGGTTACTGAGCTAGGGGCGTTTTTAAAGGCAAACAAGGACGAGATCGTGAAGCTAAATTTGAGCTACTGCGCGAATAAAAATAGCCAAGAAGCACTCGCAAAAGAGGCGCCGAATCGCGAAGACGGGCAATACGGAAACTACATATCCGAAACCTACGAACTAGCGGGTGGCGCCCGTATCGACTATAACGGCCAAAACTACGACTCTAACGACTTTGACGGCGGTACGAACGCGGGCGTAAAATCGCGCGAGCTAACGATGATCTATAAGGCAAAGGACGGGCGCGAAAAGTTTTTGCTTTTGCAAGCGCTTAGCTCGCAAGAGGGCGAAAAATACAAATGGGAATACCTCTGGGACGAAACGGCTAAATGCGCCGGCGGCGAAGTGCGGCTGGAGGGGGCCTTTTATATAGACGAGGGCAAATTCCCCCAGAGCGCGGATATAGAAAAGTCCGGGGATTACGATATTTTCTCGCTCGATCCGGTCGCGAGAAAGTACTTTAAACTACTAGAATACAAGTAAATTTAGCGCGATGACGGAGCTAGAGAGGGAGATTTTCGGTCAAATTTTGGGCGAGAAAAAGATGGAGATCATCTTGTTTTTAGCCCAAAATGCGGACGAAAACGGCTTCATAACCGTTAAAATTTCAGATATCTGCGAGCAGACGGACGCCAGCAAGCCCACCGTCACGCAGACGATAAAACTGCTTGAAAATCGCAAAATTTTCGAGCGAGTGAAAAACGGGATTTATAGATTTAAAAATTTAAAGGAACTAGAGAAAAAATGAGGAAAATTTGGATACTTGTTGTCGCAGTTGTGCTCTCAAATGCCGCAATAGACGAGGCTGGGCTAAATGCCTGCATCAACAAAGGCGACGCCGCAAGCTGCGAAAAAACGCTCGCTGCGCTAGAAAAAAGCTGCGCAGGCGGCGACGCGCTGGCATGCTACTTTGCCGCGGAGTTTTACGCCAAAGGGCTAACGGGCTACAAGGATGGCGTAAAAGCCTTTGCGATCTACAAAGACGCCTGCGCCGCCGGGAGCGCGGAGAGCTGCTACGAGGAGTCGGTGTTTTATCTAAAGGGCGACGTCGCTCCGCAAAGCTTTGAGCTATCGGGCGAGCGACTCAAAAAGGCCTGCGAGCTGGGCTCTAAACGAGCGTGCAATATACTTGAACTAGCGAAGTGAAGCTATTTTGGCTGCATAAAGACGGGTTTGCGTATGACGGATACGCTGGCGCGATATAAAATTTGGCTTCGGCGTGAAATTTTAAATTATTTCTAGCTATTAAATTTGGGTAATTTGCTGCAAAAACTTCACTCAAATTTTACTTAGACGCCTTGTTTCTGTTTATTAAATGTGAGAAATTTACGGAGTTTGCTATTTTTTACAGAACTTGATTTCGAGCGCTAAATGTGGCTTTGACGGACGGTTTTTGTTTTGCGTATTGACGGTGCGATAGGCTGGAAATTTGATAAATTTTAGTTGGAGAAATTTGGAAATTTTACGTATTATCGGCGACTAAAAATTTATCGGTTTACATACTTTAACTTGGTTTTTATTTGATATTTTTCAACGCTAAATTTAAAAAAGCAGATCCGAATTTGCAACTATTTTTCAGAGAGTTTACCTAAAGCGCAAAGATAAGTTGTTCTCAAATTTAACTTGCATGACGACTCCGTCTGCAGCAAAATTTGCACCCAAATTTAACGAAAATGTCGTATTGAAAATGCCGAAATTTGAGTGAATTTTAAAATTTACAGATCGGCGTCCGAGATCGCTTCAGCCTGATAATGCGCAATCAGCGGCTCTATAATCTCGTCAAAAAGTCCCGCCGCCATTATCGCGTCGAGGCGGTAAAGCGTCAAATTTATGCGGTGGTCGCTGATACGGTTTTGCGGGAAGTTGTAGGTGCGGATACGTCCCGAGCGGTCGCCTGTGCCGACTTGGCTTTTGCGCTCGCTGGTTTCTTTGGCTAGGCGCTCTTCTTCTTGTATCTCATAAAGGCGCGCTTTTAGCACCTTCATCGCGGCTTCTTTGTTTTTGTGCTGGCTTTTGCCGTCTTGGTTTGTGACGACGATACCAGTCGGGATGTGAGTGATTCGCACCGCCGAGTCCGTCGTATTTACCGACTGTCCGCCGTGACCTGAGCTACGCATGACATCGATGCGAAGGTCGTTTGGATTTATCTCGATCTCGCTATCTTCGACTTCTGGCATGATAGCGACCGTGACTGCAGAGGTGTGCACGCGGCCCTGGCTTTCGGTCTCTGGTACGCGCTGGACGCGGTGAGTGCCGCCCTCAAATTTGAGCCTAGAGTACGCCCCCTTGCCCTTTATCAGCAAAATAATCTCTTTAAAGCCGCCCGTGTTGCCCTCGCTTTGGCTCACGATCTCAAATTTATACCCGCGAAGCTCGGCATACCTCGCATAAGCGTTAAACAAATCGCCCGCAAAAAGCGCCGCTTCGTCTCCGCCCGTACCCGCACGGATCTCTAAAAATACGTTTTTATCGTCGTTAGGATCTTTTGGAAGGAGTAAAATTTTAATCTCTTCTTCGAGATTTTCTTTTTGGGATTCGAGATTTTTGAGTTCGTCTTTGGCTAGCTCGCCAAGCTCGGCGTCATCGAGCAGAGCCTTGTTCTCCTCGATGTCTGCGAGAGTTTGCAGATAGGACTTTGCAGCCGAGGCGATATCTTCTAAATTTGATTGCTCTTTTGAGAGCTTGGTCATATTTGCGATATCGTTTGTGATAGACGGATCGCTAAGCAGACGAGAGAGCTCGTCGTAGCGATCCAAAAAAGGCTGCAGTTTGTCGGCTAACATTAAAATTTAGATTAAGCAGATAGTTTGTTTACGAGTTTTGCGAGGCGTCCTACGCGGCGAGAAGCTGTTTGTTTTTTCAAAAAGCCTTTGCTAACGAAGCTGTGGAAATCTTTGTTTGCCACTTTAAACGCGTTTAGCGCGGCTTCTTTATCGCCTGCCTCAACGGCTACGCGCACGGCTTTAGTGATATTTTTAAGCCTAGTGCGGTAAAATCTGTTTCTTTCAGTCCTTTTGATAGTCTGTCTGGCTCTTTTTTCAGAAGATTTATGGTTTGCCATAATGTCCCTTTTGTCATAATTTTAGTCCGTGATTATATAAAAATCAGTTTTAAAATCCGCTTAATTTAAGTAAAATTTAAAGCGAGGAAATTTAC
>NZ_CALIII010000013.1 GCF_938018145.1 uncultured Campylobacter sp. | reverse complement strand
TAGCTCAGAGCCCAGCGCGTCGAGATGACGGACAGCCCGTCCTCGTGGATGTTTTTTAGTAGGAAGTTGCGCTTTTGCAAATTTGAGATGAGATTTTCTATCTCGCCTTTATCCATCGCAGAGCCCGCAAGCCCCGTCATACCGTCGATCACGCGCGCTTTGTCCTGCGCGGTTTGCAAGCGCCCGATAAACCACGTGCCGATGTTGCTAAGGCCTTTGTAGTCAAGATCGACCGGGTTTTGGGTGCTCAGTATCACGCCAAGGCCGTGCGCGCGGGCTTGCTTGAGTAGCGTTAGCATCGGGGTTTTGCTAGGCGGGTTGCCGTTTGGCGGGAAAAATCCGAAAATCTCGTCCATATAAAGCACCGCGCGAAGCGAGCTCGTACCCTCGGTCTTGCGCATCCACGCGATGATCTCGTTTAGCAGCAGCGTCACGAAAAACATCCTCTCGCTGTCTTTTAGGTGCGAGATGGTAAAGATATTGCACTTTGCCTTGCCGTTTGCGTTAAAAAGCATTTTTGAGATATCGAGTCGCTCGCCGCTCAGCCACGCGCGAAAATCAGGGCTTGCAAGCAGCGTGTTGATCTTGACCGCTAGCTTCATGCGCTCGGAGCTTGGATAAAATTTCTCCACGTCAAATACGCCGATCTTAGCAAACGGAGGCGTCGCGATAAAGCCGATGAGCTCCTCTAGGCTCACGTCCGCGCCCTGGCTAAATTTATCTATAAAAATGTTTGAGATGAGCAGGTGCTCTTTTGAATTTACGTCGTTTTCTATGCCCACGAGCGAGAGCACGGAGCTAGCCAGAGAGCCAACGTACTCGCTAAACTCCTCGCTGCCTACGTCTAAATTCGGGCGCGAAAAATCGCCCAGCAGCGCCACGCCGACGCCGCTACTGCTCTTTGGCGTATAAATTTTTAGCTCGGCGCTATCTTTAAAAAGCCCCACGCGCTCTAAGCTTTGAAACGAACCCTCGATGCCTTTTGCCCACGTCTGCGCTTCGCTAGCGGCAAACTCATCCACGCTCATGCCTTTGTTTTGCGCTTCGTTTTCATCGACGTACGGCGCAAAATCCTGCGCGCGCATCTGTGGAAACGCCAAAGCGAGGTTTGTCATATCGCCCTTTGGGTCGATTATAAAGGTCGGGATGTTATCGATGCAGGCTTCTTCTAGGATGCCGATACCAAGGCCGGTTTTACCGCTACCGGTCATGCCGATGATGGCTGCGTGCGTCGTGAGGTCTTTGTTTTTGTAAAAAAACGGCTCTTTGTCTTTGAGACCGACGTAAAATAGCTTTAAATTTTCTTGGATGGTTTTCATGTGCTTCCTTGTAGATTTTGGGCTATTTTACTGATTTTTGTTTAAATTTCGGGTGAAGCTACGAGGTAAATTTGAAATCGAAGCGGGTAAAATTTAAAAAAGGCAAGCGCAAGGCTCGCCTTTTAATTTTGCGTTAAATTTATTGGTAAGTTTTTAGCTGCTCTTTTAGCTCTTCGAGAGTTTCTTTTACGCGCTTGTCGGTAAATTTTACGATATTTTGATGCGCGTTTTGTTTGTTCATCACTTGGCAGCAGTATCTCATGGCGCCTTTGTATTTTAGCGCGGTAACTAGCTTTAGATCGATATCGACGTCTACTTTTTCGCAAGATCCGCTTTCGCAGTCAGAAAGTCCGAGCTCAAATTTGGCGTTTACTTGCTCACCGTCCCTAAACTCTCCGTCATCGGCGCTAACGACGCCGAGTCCGCCCTCGGAGATATCATATAAATTCCCCTGCACTGCGCTACCGTTTTGAGCAAGAGAGACCTTGGTATAGCGATTTGGATAGACGCGCTGATATTTTCGCAAATTTGCATGCAGGTTGTGCATGTAGATAAAATCTCTAAGCGTCACGGTCAAATTCGACAAATCAAATCCCGCAATATCGGCTCTTAAATTTTCGGCAAAATACTCGTCGCGCACGATGTAGGCGTTTTTTTCCTCTTTCATGGCCAAAATTTGCTCTAGCGTTACCTTGCAAACCACGGTCTCATCCTCGACGGCTATCACGCTGCCTTGACACTCGACCTTTACGCCGTTGTATAAATTTAAAAAATGAATTTGGTGGTTGTCTTTTAGAGCCTTTGAAAATACGCTAATAGCGCCTTCTAAGATCATAGAATCGCTGTTGTCAGTGTTGATCATTTAGAGGTTTTCCTTCCGAGATTTTAGAAATTGCCTCTATTATAGTAAATTTATTTTGTTTTTAGTTTAAATTTTTTGCGTATTTTGTTAAAAATTTTGTAAAGTGGGTAAAAAAAGGGAAGAAAAGGGCGAGAGTTCGCCCTTAAATTTAAATGATTATAGCTTATCCGCATTGTGAGATAGGTAGTCTGCGACGCCTGCGGTATCGGCTTTCATGCCTTTATCGCCTTTGTTCCAACCGGCAGGGCAAACCTCTCCGTGCTCGTTGGTAAATAGCATCGTATCGACCATTCTTATCATCTCGTCGATGTTTCTTCCAAGCGGAAGGTCGTTGATGACCGCGTGGCGAACGGTGCCGTCTTTATCAAGCAAGAAGCTACCGCGAAGCGCGACGCCCGCATCCTCTAAAAGTACGTCAAAACCGCGAGCGATAGACTTAGTCATATCGGCTACTAGCGGGAAGCGGACTTGGCCGATGCCGCCTTTGTTTACCGGAGTTTCTTTCCACGCAAAGTGAGAGAATTGGTTATCTGTCGAAACGCCGATAACTTCGATACCGCGGGCTTTAAACTCATCGTATCTCTTATCAAACGCGATGATCTCGCTAGGGCAAACGAATGTAAAGTCCATAGGGTAGAAAAATACTACTGCGCCCTTCTCGCCGATATTTTTATATAGGTTGAAATCGTTCACGATTTGATTGCTTCCTAAAACTGCTGCAGCTGTAAAATCAGGTGCTTTTTTTGTTACTAACATTTTTTCTCCTTAATAATTTTTATTTGTAGCGAAATTATATCATCTAAAGATTAAAAAGAGCTAAAAATTTAACGTTTTCGTTTTAAAATTTAACGCAAAAATTTAATATCAAATTTACTTAGTTTTTGATATTCTTGCGAAAATTTTGACCAAAAAGGATAAAAAATGGCAGTAAAAATAACAGATATTTGCATCAGCTGCGGCTCATGCATCGACGAGTGCCCGACGAGCGCTATCGTAGACGACGCGGATAACCCGACCGGCGAGGACGCATACTACGTCTATGCCGATAAATGCGTCGAGTGCGTAGGATTTAACGACGAGCCGGCATGCGCCTCAGCCTGTCCGACCGACGGCTGCATCGTTTGGGACGCTCCTTTTGCAGGACAGCCTTCTCGCGCCGAGATAACTGTAGATATGAGAACGGGCGAAACGGCCGTCATCTCGTAAACTTCGCATCTAAGCCCTTTTGCGGGGCTTATTTTGAAATTTAATTTTTTTTTGATATAATCACCGCCTTATAAAAACCACAAAAAGGAAATTTTATGCAGCAAACGCTTTCTATTATTAAGCCTGATGCCGTAAAAAAGGGCGTTATCGGAAAAATCGTGGATAGATTCGAAAGCAACGGACTAAGAATCGCCGCTATGAAAAAAGTCAAACTAAGCAAATGCGACGCAAAAGCTTTCTACGCAGTTCACAAAGACAGACCTTTCTTCAACGATTTGGTTGATTTTATGGTGAGCGGACCGGTCGTAGTTATGGTTCTTGAGGGCGACGACGCGGTAGCTAAAAATCGCGATCTAATGGGCGCAACAAACCCAAAAGAAGCAAAACCTGGCACTATTAGAGCCGACTTTGCAGAGAGCATCGACGCAAATGCCGTTCACGGTAGCGACAGCCTAGAAAACGCTAAAAACGAGATTGCGTTTTTCTTTGCGACAAGAGAAATTTGCTAAATTTAGGTTAAATTTTGAAAATATCTTTCGCCAAAATCACAAATAATCAAATGCCGTTCGAGCTAAACTCGGACGGGCTAAATTTTAACGGCGAACTAAAAAGAGTAACCCAAAATTTAGTTAGTTGCAAAGGTAAGATCGTAGGTGAGATAGCTCACAACTGCGACCGATGCGGCGAAGATATAAATTTAAAGCTTGATGAAGATGTAAATTTGATATTAAGCGACGGAATTTATAAAGATAAAGAAGAAAACCTCGACGATGTAGTTGAGTTTTTCGACGGTTTTATAAATTTAGAAGAAGTATTAACAAGCGAAATAGAAGCTTTTAAGAGCGATTATTTTTATTGTGATAAATGTAAAAATCTATAAAGGAGAATAAAATGGCAGTACCTAAACGAAGAGTAAGTCATACTCGCGCGGCAAAGAGAAGAACGCACTACAAAGTAACGCTTCCGGTTCCCGTAAAAGATAAAGACGGCTCATGGAAAATGCCTCACCGCGTAAATAAAACTACCGGAGAGTATTAATACAAATGACCAGCATTTGCATTGACGCGATGGGCGGCGACTTCGGTCCGCAACCTATTATCGGCGGCGTGATCGAGGCTTTAAAAGAAGTAAAATTTGAAGCCGTTTTGGTAGGCGATACGAAAATTTTAGAAAGCCTCGTTCCGCAAAATTTAAAACAATACGTAAAATTTATTCAAGCCGACGAGGTCGTTTCTATGAGCGACGGCGCCACCGATGCGTTAAAGCGAAAAGAAAGCAGTATTTTTAAGGCTATCGAGCTACTTAAAAATAAACAAACTATGGCCGTAGTTTCGGCAGGACACAGCGGAGCTACGATGAGTCTTGCCACGCTTCGAGTCGGACGGCTTAAAAACGTCTCGCGCCCGGCGATAGCGACGCTAATGCCAAACGTAACCGGCGGCAACACGCTAGTTTTGGACGTCGGCGCAAACGTGGACTGTAGGCCGGAGCATCTATTTCAATTTGCGATAATGGGCGAAGCCTACGCAAAAGAAATTTTAAAAATAAAATCCCCTAAACTAGGACTTTTATCTAACGGCGAAGAGAGCAGTAAGGGCAACGAGGCAACTAAAGAAGCATTTGAAATGATCTCAAAACTTGATAGCTTCGTAGGCAACGCCGAAGGAAATCAGGTTTTTGACGGAAGCGTCGATGTCGTTATTTGCGATGGATTCGTCGGAAATATCCTACTAAAAACAAGCGAAGGCGTAGCTGACGCGATAACTAAAATCATCAAAAAACATGTTAAAAAATCCCCGGTCGCCATAGCAGGCTCGCTTCTCATGAAAAAAGTTTTTAAAACTCTAAAACAGCAAGTTGATTACGACGAATATGGCGGCGCACCGCTACTTGGCGTGAACGGCTGCGTCATAATAAGCCACGGCAAAAGCACTCCAAAAGCTATTAAAAATGCGATATTTCAAGCTCTAAAATTCGCAAACTCCGATATAAATAAAGTCATCGAAGACGAGCTTTCGCACTTCGCAAAATGAAATTACAAAGAAAAATTTAATGCCAAAAGCCTCGCTAATATCCATAGCCGCATACGCTCCACCTAAAATTTTAACAAATTTCGACCTTGAAAAAATGGTGGAAACTAGCGACGAATGGATAGTTAAACGCACCGGCATCAGCCAAAGACGCATAGCGCAAGATGAAGACACGAGCGATCTTGGCACGAAAGCGGCACAAATAGCGCTTGAAAGAGCAAATTTGACGGCAAAAGATATCGATGCGGTTATCTGCGCAACCATCTCGCCCGATCACTTTTGTATGCCTTCGACGGCGTGCAAGATCGCCAAAAATTTAGGTATAAATGCCATTACGGCATTTGATATAAGCGCAGCCTGCACGGGTTTTATTTATCTGCTTGAGCTAGCAAAATCACTGATTGAAAGCGGAAGCAAAAAAAACGTATTGATAATCGGAGCCGAAAAACTAAGTAAGATCGTCGACTGGACGGACAGAACGACTTGCATACTATTTGGCGACGGAGCAGGTGCCGCGGTCGTAAGCGCTAGCGAAGAAAACGAAATAATCGACGTTCACACTGCAGCCGACGGTAACTACGCAAACCTGCTCATAACTCCAGGTGGCGAAGAGAAATTTATCAAGATGTCGGGCAATGAAGTCTTTAAAATCGCAGTCCAGACGCTAACCAAAGACGTCGTAGATATCCTAGAAAAAAATCAAATTTCAAGCGATAAAATCGATCTTTTTATACCTCATCAGGCAAATTTACGCATCATCGAAGCAGTCAAGCAGCGCTTAAATTTTACAAACGAGCAGTGCGTCATAACCATCGGAAAATACGGCAACACAAGCTCAGCCTCTATACCTATGGCGATGAATGACGCATATGAAGCGGATAGACTTAAAAAAGGCGATTTGCTTTTATTGGACGCATTCGGCGGCGGCTTTACTTGGGGTTCGGCTTTACTCAAATTCGGCGGCAAAGGCTACGAAAAATAATTTTAACAGATAGATTGCTATCAAAATTTAAATCAATTTCATAACCCAACAACAATCAACACAAAAACGCCCATCGGTCATTAAAATTTATCAAATTTAGCCAAGTGCGCATATGATAAACGTATTATTTCCGAGGCCGAATCATGATAATAAATAAAACATACGAGATCCCATCCTGCGACGATGTAGGGCTTGGCCTAAAGCGAGAATCCGTGTTAGAATTTAAGCTATGCTACGACGATGAAAAGGCGATTAGGGCCCTCGTTTTTATAGTGCCGGGTCTTGGCGGCGATGCGAATGAAAACTATAGAGAGCATTTAGCGCAGTTCGTAGCTAGCGAATTTAGCGTAGCAGTAGCGAGTCCGAACTACCACTGTATCGGCAACAGGCCGCAAACGGGGGCAACCTATTTTTTAAACGATTTAGACCAAATCATCCTTAAAAACAAATGCTCGAAAATCGGCATAGAGATCCCAAGCGATATCAGCTACGGCGAACTCTCAGTGCTAGATGCCTATCTGGGCAATATAAAATCAAGCGGCGGTTTGCCGAGCGATTTTAAATTAGAAATATCCGTAACGCTGCAACCGACCAAAAACGAGTATCAAAATTTCGGCGTTATGCAGGCCCAAGACGTGATAAATGCCGCACTTTTTATCAAGGCAGATCCGCCGTTTAAACCAGCAACAGATATAGACGAGCTGCCCGTGGTCCTAGTCGGCAGCTCGCACGGCGCATACATAAACGCCTTAGCAGCCAAATTTGCACCGTGGCTCGTGGACGGTCTCATCGACAACAGCAGCTACGCGAAGCTAAACTGGGAGCTCATAGGCCTAGGCAAAGAGGCGGATTATCTCAAATTTCGCGAATACTCAACCGATATATATTTTAAAAATATCAAAATTTACGTCTTTACCAAAACGATGTGGACGCTACTAGATAAATCCTCGCCTCGATATTTCTCGCAGGCGCGCGAAGATATACGAAACGCCCTAGACGCCGCGCATCTAAAAGTCCAAAGCGAGTATCCAAAGCCTATCTACGTCGGCTACCACTGCGCCGTAAACGATCACTGCTCGCCGCCCGAGGAAAAGGCACAGTTCTACGAGGAGCTAGGAAAGCTCGGCTTTGACGCAACCTTGCATATGATAAAAGACGAGAGCGAGCTTGACGGTAGATTTCTCAAAAAGCTAACGCACGGCCTAGAGATGTCTATCAAGCTTTTGATCGCCAAGGAGCTACCGCCGATGCTAGAAAAGATAGCATCTCGCGAGAAGCAAATTTGCAAGAATAAAAGCATAACCTATCGCTCAAACGAGCTGGAATATAAATTTTCAGAGGCAAACGGCAAGATAAATTTGGAGATAAAAAGATGATTTTATTTGTAAAATTTGCGTTTGCTAGGGGCTAATTCGAGCGGCAAAATTTGATAAAAAATTTAAGAGGCAAAAGCCGCGCGACAACTAAAAGCAATTTTATACGCAAATTTGACAAAAAACTCAAGCCTAACTTACTCTAAACTAAAAAACCGCCTCATCTTACGTCTCCAGTCGTCTTTTGGTATTTCCGTATCGTTTGGATCGTCGCTCCAGACCTCGTGTTTGTCCTCGAAAAATATCGCAGACCTTTGAGCTTGCGGCATAAATTTCGTCTTGTCCTCCACGGGGATTTTGTTTGCCCGAAAATACCGCAACAACTCAAAATAATCATCTCTGCTATAGCAATTTACCAAAAAATAATTTCTATTTTTCATCCTAATGACGAAATTTTTACGCAGTAGCCATAGCGGTTCGCCGGATTTTTTGAGTTTATAGATTTTAAACGGTAGCGCAAATATCAAATAAACCAAAAGATATCTTATAAAGTCTTTCGTTTTGTTAAAATGCACGCCGATAGAGGACTTTTTATAGAGCTGATACGGGGTAAAAAAGTGAAATCTGCCGTATCTCCTATCAAGCTCGCTTATAACGCAAAAATAGACCTTTTCTACGTCTTTTACGAGGGTGATTTTCTCCTCGCTCTCTACTTTGTTTACGTAGACATACTCTATATGATAAATTTGCTCGCTAGAAAATCTAAAAAAGCTCGGTTTTTGTTTAAAAACTCGCGGCGCGAAAATATAAGTATTGTGCAGGTCGAATAATAAAAGATATGCGGGCAAAGCAATTAAGATAAATACGGTGTAAAAGCTCATAGTCGCTAAAAGCAAATACAAAAACGATAATCGAGTAAAGAATAATTACCATCCCGCCAAAAACAGCGCGCCGTAGTCGTTTATGATTATCGGATTTTCGTCGTAGTTTCTCAAATTTTCTCCAAATTTCGCTTCACGCAGTTAAATTTAAAATGGATAACAGAAAGGCGAAAGAGAGCTAAATTTAACTCGGTAAATTTAAGACCGACTCATCGTAAAACCAAAGCAAATTTAAGCGGCCGCCCCCAAGCCAAAGCCGCTTAAATTTGAGTAAAAAGCAAAATTTGACGCGCCCCGAATTTAAACCCCCGAGTTTAAATTTACCCGAAACAAATCCAAATTCGAGCAGTGCGTCTAGTCAAATTTACCCGTTTTTCCTAGCAAATTCTTTCATAAACTCAGCCAAAGTCCGCACGTTTTCGATACTCACGGCGTTGTATATCGAGGCTCTGATGCCGCCTACGTGACGGTGTCCTTTTAGACCCAGCATGCCCGCATTTTCGGACTCGGCGATAAAGGCCGCCTCCAGCTCGCGGTTTGCGATGGTAAAGCTAACGTTCATCAGCGAGCGGCTATCTTTTTGCGCGTGACCTTTGTAAAAGCCGCCAGAACCGTCGATCGCGCCGTAAAGCAGCGCCGCCTTTTGCTCGTTTATCTCGTTTATCGCCGATAAACCGCCCTGCTCCTGCACCCAGCCCAGCGTCAAATTTAGCAGATATATGCCAAACGTCGGAGGCGTGTTGTATAGCGATGCGGCCGACGCGTGCGTGTCGTAGCGAAGCATTGTCGGGGTGCGATCCATGCAGGCTCGCTCCAGCATATCTTTGCGGATGATGACGACGGTTACGCCGCTTGGGCCGGCATTTTTCTGCGCGCCGCCGTATAGCAGCCCCACGTCCGTGAAATCAACCGGCCGCGAGAAAAAATCGCTCGACGCATCGACGACTAGCGGGGCCTTGGAGCGAGGCAGCGCGCGGTACTGCGTGCCGTAGATGGTGTTGTTCGTGCAGACGTAGCCGTATGCGGCGTCGCCGTCAAATTTGACCTCGGGGATGCGGTCGTAGGAGGTCTCTTTGCTACTAGCGACCACTTCATAGGATACGCCGACGTTTGCGGCCTCTTTGATCGCTTTGCTCGTCCAGACGCCCGTGTCGGCATACTGCGCGACGCCTTTGGCGGCTAAATTTAGCGGTATCATCGCAAACTGCAAATGCGCGCCGCCTTGCAAAAATAGCACGTCAAATTCCTCGCCGATGCCGTATAGCTCGCGCGCCTTGGCCATCGCGCCGTAGTGCACCTCTTCAAAAATCTTGCTTCGGTGGCTGATTTCCATTATCGAAAAGCCCTTGCCCTGATAGTCGGTGAGCTCGTTCTGCGCGCGCTCAAGCACGCTAAGAGGCAGAGCCGAAGGACCAGCACTAAAATTTAGCTTTCTATTCATCCAAACTCCTTTCAAATTTGAGCTGATTTTAGCGTTATTTGCGTTAAAAAATCATTTCGCGTCGCAAGGTCGGCGGCAAAAGGACGCAAATTTTACACTTTAAGCTACCTTTTGATACAATTTTTCATATTAAGGAGCGAAATTTGATAGAGATCGAGCGTAAATTTATCCTGCGTGACGCCGCCGTCATAAACGAGCTAAAAGCCCGCGACATCGACGTCCAGCAAAAAGAGGTGACGCAAATTTACGTCAAAATCACTCCGCTTGAGGAGATTAGATTTCGCGAGGCTTCGGGCGTTTTTACGATCACGCAAAAATCAGGCGTCGGCCTAGCGCGTGAGGAAAACGAGAGCGAAACGGACGCCAAAAGCTTTAAAAAAGCCCTAAAAAACGCAGTCGCCGCTCCTATAAAAAAGACGAGATTTTTATTTAGGCTTGAGGGCGCCGCCTGCAACGTCGATATTTTTCACGGCGCTTTAGAGGGGCTTGTAACTTTAGAGGCCGAGTTTGCTAGCGAGCGCGAGGCCGCGGAGTTTAACCCGCCTGAGTTTATCGCCGTGCACATAGCTAGCGAGGTCACGGAGGATGAGCGCTATAAAAATAAAAATTTAGCGCTTTTTGGCTTGCCGCAGGGCAAATTTGACGCGCAAAAGAGCATTGAAATTTTACAAAATAGCCCCGAGCTAGAGCTAAATTTACCAAGCTACATCGGTGCGATGGACGCGATGCGGACGGTGTTTTTTCAGATTTTTACGGCGCTAAACAAACACCTAAACGAGTACGCAAGCTCTGGCGATGCCGAGGCGCTGCATCAGATCCGCGTAAATCTACGCAAAACGCGCTCGCTACTTAAAATTTTCACTCCCGTTTTTGACCGAAAAACGGCTTGCTATTTTCTGCTAAATTTTAAAAAACTAGCCGAGCTAACCAACCAAAAGCGCGATATAGACGTATTTTGCGAGTTTTTGCAAAAACAAAAAGGCTTTGAATCACTAGCTAGCGAGCTAGAAAATTTAAGCAAAACCCTAGCCAAAAGCGTCCAGGCCGAGCTACAAAGCGACGAAGCAAACGAAATTTTGCGCGACTGGGAGGTATTTTTACGCGAGGGAAGCGACTTTTTTAAAGGCGAGCTAGGAGACGCGCCGATAAAAAAACTCGCCGCAAAATCCATGCGAGCTCAAATTTTACGCCTTAAAAAATCTCTCTCAAATTTGAGCGAAACTACCGAAAACGCGCAGTTTCACAAGTGCCGCATCGAGATAAAAAGACTAAGGTATCTAAGCGAGATTTTCGGCGGCGGTTTTGATTTTGCTGCAGCCAAAAAATGCTTTAAAAAGAGCAAAATTTTACAAGAAACCTTTGGCTCGCTGCAAGACGCCGACATCTGGCTAGGCCTGCTAGCGCACGTAAAAAGCGGCGCCGAGCAAAAGCGCATAGACAAACTCCAAGCTAAAATTTACAAAAAAATCTACGAGCTGCGAAGCGAAATTTTAGACTCAAAGCCTAAAATTTTAAAAAGCCTCACAAAGCTTTCGCGCGGCTTAAAAATCTACTATATCTAAAAGAGAAAAAATGGAAAAACAAGAAAAAATAGTTCAGATGTTTAACGACATCGCGCCCACCTACGACCTGGCAAACCGCGTGCTGAGCATGGGCGCGGACGTGAGCTGGCGCAAGATCGCGTGCAAAACGGTTCTGTCAAATTTCAAAGACTCAAGCGTAAATATCGTCGACGTCGCATGCGGTACGGGCGATATGATGGGCTTTTGGCAAAAGACGGCAGGCGAGTTTAACGTAAAAATCGAAAATCTAATCGGCGTCGATCCCTCAAGCGGCATGCTCGCGGTCGCCAAACAGAAATTCCCCGAGTTTAAATTTATCGAGGCGTTAGCGACGCAAACGACGCTTGATAGCGGCTCGATGGACGTGCTGAGCATCAGCTACGGCATCAGAAACGTGGTCGAGCGAGAAGCCGCGCTAAGAGAGTTTAACAGAGTGCTAAAAATGGGCGGATATGTCGTAGTGCTAGAGTTTACCAAGCGCAAGAAAAGCGGGATTTTAACGGGCGCTCGCGACTTTTATCTAAGTAAAATTTTGCCTAAAATCGGCGGCTTTATCTCCAAAAATCAAGAAGCCTACGAGTACCTGCCAAGCTCGATCGAGGGCTTTTTAGACGCCAAAAGCTTTGCTGATGAGCTCGCCGCCGCTGGCTTTGAGATGCGCCTTTGCAAGAGCTTTTCGATGGATATTTCTACTCTTTTCATCGCGCAAAAGGCCCGTGAGTGCTAAGCGTCAGCGAGCTAAACGAGCAAGCCAAAACTCTGCTTGAGACGACGTTTTCGTACGTCGAGGTAGAGGGCGAGATCTCGCGGCTCGTCAAACACGGCTCGGGACACTGGTATTTCACGCTAAAAGACGAAAAGGCCGCGATCTCGGCGGTCATTTATAAATTTAACGCCGCCAAGCTCAAATTTGACGTCGCAGACGGTATGAAAGTCGCTCTCTACGGCAAAATTTCGCTCTACTCGCCAAGCGGCAGCTATCAGTTTATCGCGACCCTGATACGCCCCAGCGGCGAGGGCGAGCTCGAACTTGCCTTTAAACAGCTAAAATCGCGACTTGAGAGCGAAGGGCTTTTTGATATCTCGCGCAAAAAACCGCTACCAAAATTTCCACGCAAAATCGCGCTAGTTACCTCAAAAACATCAGCCGCCTTGCAAGACATGTTGCGTATCGCGCACGGACGCTGGGCGCTGGCGGAAATCATAGTTTTTGATTCGCTAACACAAGGCGAAACCGCGCCCGCCTCGCTCATACGCGCGCTAAAAAGAGCCGACGCAAGCGACGCTGACGCGATCGTGCTGGCGCGAGGAGGCGGCAGCAGAGAGGATCTGTGGTGCTTTAACGACGAAAATCTAGCCCGCGAAATCTACGCCGCGCGCACGCCCGTGATCTCGGCCGTCGGACACGAGATTGACTACGTGATCAGCGACTTTGCGGCGGACTTTCGCGCTCCGACCCCAAGCGCGGCGATGGCTGCGCTACTGCCCGATATGGGCGAGCTAATGCAAAGCATAGATAGGCTAAGCGAGGCGACGGACGCGGCTTTCGTGCGCGTTTGGGAGCGTAAATTTAACGCTCTAGCGATGATGAGAGCGAGATTTTCTCAAGCTAGCCTCACGCAAAAAATCGCTCGCAAGGAGCAAATTTTGCTAAATTTAAGACAGGCTTTAGATGCCGCCGTGCAAACTAAACTGCTCAAATTTGAAAACGCGCTCAAGCTCGCCCGCGCCGCATACGCGCAGCAAGAGTCCTTTTTCGCGCAGATTTCAAATTTCGTCCGAGTGCAAAAGGGCGGCAAAACCGTAAATCTAAGCGAGCTAAAACCCGGCGACCGCATCGCGCTAAGCTCGGTAAACGCAAGCAAAGAGGCGGAAATTTTATAGCTAAATTTGGTCCGCGGACGCAGCGATTCAAAATTTTAGGCGGGTTAAAAATTTTTAAGTTAAAAATAGTAAGATAATAACGCAAATCAAAATTTAAAGGAGCGATATGAAAACGAACGTAAAATTTTTACTAGCCGCGTGCGCCGCGATGCTGATAACAGGCTGCGCGACTGAGCGATCGCGCGTAGTCGAAACGCCAAAAGTTCAAACCCTAAACACCAACTATCAAGGACAAAAGATCGCCGTCTCGATCGGCCGCTTTAGCAACCAGTCCTCATACCAAAACGGCGTATTTTCAGACGGCGAGGACAGACTAGGCAACCAAGCCCAAACCATCCTCATCTCAAATTTACAGCAAAGCGGGCGCTTTTCGGTGCTTGACCGCAGCAACATGCGCGCCATCAAAGAAGAAAGCGCGCTAAACAAAGAGGCGCAAAACATCAAGGGCGCAAGATACGTCATCACGGGCGACGTGACGGAGTTTGGCCGCAAAACTACGGGCGATCATCAGCTTTTTGGCATCCTTGGCAAAGGCAAAACCCAAACCGCCTACGCGAAGGTAAATCTTAACGTCGTGGACGTGAAAAACTCCGAGGTGATCTACTCCACTCAGGGCGCTGGCGAGTACGAGCTCTCAAACCGCGAGGTGCTGGGCTTTGGCGGAAGCGCTGGGTATGATTCGACGCTAAACGGCAAGGTGCTAAGCCTAGCCATCATCGAGGCCGTAAACAACCTAACGCGCGGGCTTGAAAGCGGCGCTTTTAACGCGAAATAAGGATAAATTTTGCGCTTTAAAACTCTAGCAAATTTCGCGCTCGCCTCCGCCGCCGCCATGCTACTATCTGGCTGCGCGGACGACTCGCCTAGGCAGCTATACTACTGGGACGGCGCATACACGGGCTCGGTCTATGAGTATCTAACCGAAGAGGGCGACGCGGGCGCGCAGATCGCCGCACTCGAGGAGAGCCTGCAAAAAGCCTATCAAAGAGCCGCCAAAGTCCCGCCGGGACTGCACGCGCATCTAGGCTTGCTCTATCTCTCACAAGGAAACGGGGCGAAATTTAAAGCCTACGTCGAAAAAGAGGCCGAGCTTTACCCGGAGTCGCGCGACTACGCGATGTTTTTGCTAAATCAAAACGGTAAAACGGCGGGCACAGCGGGCAAATCGGCGGCAAATTTGAGCGAGCAGACGAAGGAAAAAGCAGGCGCGAGCGAGTCAAATTCAAACGACAAAAGCTCAAATTTAAGCGAGCAAACGAGCAAGCAAAATTTGAAAAACAAGCAAACAAAACCTACCAAAACGAGCAAAACCGCAAAAGGAAGCCAAAATGAAAAATAAAATAAAATCGGCGCTCCTTGGCGCGTTTGCTGTGCTGTTTTTGGGAGCGTGCGCAGGCTCGCAGCCAGAGATTTACGACTATTCGGCGTTTTTACAGACCAAGCCTCGCTCGATCGTAGTCGTGATGCCAACCAGCGACTCATCCGAGATAAAGGCCTCCGCGGCGGTGCTGGCAAACGCGCTCTATCCGCTTAGCGAGGCGGGATATTACGTATTTTCGCCCGCGCTCGTAAACGAGACCTTTAAAAACAACGGCATCTATGACGCAGGCGAGATCGCGCAGATATCTACGTACAAGCTAAAGCAGATATTTGGCGCTGATGCCGCTCTGTATCTAAACGTCGCGGACTACGGCACCTCGTATATGCTCATTAGCAGCGTCACGCGCGTGAGCGTAGCGGCGACTCTAGTGGATCTAAACACGGGCGCCGTGCTCTGGCAAAAGAGCGCGACCGCGGCAAACGACTCGGGCGACGGCGGCGGCAACCTCATCGGTATGCTAGTCTCCGCACTAGTTAAACAGATCGCCGACTCGGTCTCGGACGCTAGCTTTGATCTCTCAGCGCGCGCGGACGCGATTTTGTTTAGCACCGATTGCCGAGACTGCTTGCTCTACGGCCCGTATTCGCCGCGATATGGCCAGGATAGGCAGCTTGGCGGCGGCAAATAAATCTTAAAAAGGACGAAAATGAAACTAGCCGAGGCGCTGATACTGCGCGCCGACATACAAAAACGCATCGAGCAGCTAAAATCAAGGCTCGCGGATAACGCAAAGGTGCAAGAGGGCGAGAAACCCAGCGAAGAGCCAAAGGCACTGCTAGCCGAGCTAGACGCGCTCACAAGCGAGCTTGAAAGACTAATCGTTCGGATAAATTTAACCAACTGCACCGCAAAGGCGGACGGCAAGAGCCTAACCGAGCTGATCGCCAAACGCGACGTACTCACGCTAAAAGCGGGCGCGCTGCGAACATTCGCGCAAGTTGCCGCGCAAAAGGTGGATGTTTATTCGCGTAGCGAGATTAAAATTTTAAGCACGGTCGATGTCGCGGCACTGCAAAAGCAG
>NZ_CALIII010000012.1 GCF_938018145.1 uncultured Campylobacter sp. | reverse complement strand
CCAGGTAAATTTATAAACAAAAAATCAGCAAATTTTGTTAAAAACATATCTTGTGCGCCAAATTTTGCGTCAAGCATTGTTTTTAAAGGTTAAAAAGATATAATCTGCACATTATTCTAAAACAAGTGAAATTTAATAAGGCGACCAAAAGGTGAGTTTTAAAAAAGTTTTAAGTTTTATATCTGTTTTTATGGTAGCGTTTGTGCTTAGCGGATGTGCGGCAAAGGCTAAATTTGATGTTCCGCAGATCGTAAATTTTGATAAACGCGAGTTTGAAGTGATTTCCCCAAAGCGGCTCAAATTTGCTCTATATTTCGCACGAAAAAGAGGACTATTATTTTACGATGATAAACTCTATGGGAACCCCGTTAGCTAGGCGAGTTTTGAGACCAAACGGCGAATTTGAAGCTATCGGCTTTTTACCGCCAAATAGCGCCTACAACGAGCTTTTTGTAAAGATTCTGGGTGCCATAAAATCAAATCAAAAAGAGGCCGTCATAGCAGTAAATAACGAAAATTTTAAGGTAAGAGCTCTTGATATACGTTAGCAAGCCAGCCATCATCAGCGCAGCCGGAGCTGATGCAGAGGAAAATTTTGCAAATTTATGCGGCGAAAAGAGATTTTTGAGCGTTTGCGAAGGCTTTAGGGCAGATAAAAGCTTTATCCTGGGCAAAGTCGGCACACAGCTGGCTAAATTTAGCCAAAACACTCCAAAACACCTACAAACGCGGACGAACGCTCTAGTTTTAAGCGCGCTTTTACAAATAGATAAAGACGTGCGAGAGGCCATCAAAAAATATGGCAAAAATCGCGTCGGCGTAGTCGTGGGTACGACTACTAGCGGCGTGGAGGAAAACTACGAAACGTTTAAGGATTTTGCCGCGACCGGTTTTTTTAACGCCTCCAAATTCGGCATAAATCGCAACTCTCTAGCCAACCCGTCCGAATTTATCGCTGATTTTTACGGGCTCAGCTCAGTTGCGTTTTCCGTCTCGACCGCCTGTACGTCGGGTGTAAAAGCGATCATAACGGCAAAAAGGCTGCTGGAGTCTGGCGTCTGCGACGCGGTGATCTGCGGCGGCGTGGATAGCCTAAATACGCTAACGATAAA
>NZ_CALIII010000011.1 GCF_938018145.1 uncultured Campylobacter sp. | reverse complement strand
CTAAACGAAAACGTACTTGGCTCGCTTGTCATCAACATCGATCCAAAAGACGAAGTGCGCGTGACCGAGTATATCAAGCAAAGCGGCGTATTGTGGGAGGTGGCGTGATGTTTGGCATAGATTTTTCTAAATTTCCCGACGTTTTCGAGCGCATTTTGCTTCCGGCCATCGGCGAGACGCTTTATATGAGCGTGGTTTCTACGCTTTTAGCGTTTTTGATAGGCCTAGTGCCGGCTATCTTGCTCGTTCTTTCGGCGCAAGACGGCCTAAAGCCGAACAAGCCGCTATTTATCGCGCTTGATATCACGGTAAATACGCTAAGAAGCTTTCCTTTTATCATCCTCATCATCGTGCTTTTCCCGCTCACGCGCCTGATCGTAGGCACCAGTATCGGCACTACCGCGGCTATCGTTCCGCTTACTATCGGTGCGGCGCCGTTTATCGCTAGGCTCATAGAGAGCGCGCTAAAAGAGGTCGATAAAGGCATCATCGAGGCTGCTAGAAGCTTTGGTAGCTCAAATTTTCAGATAATTTTTAAGGTGATGTTCGTTGAGGCATTGCCGGGTATCATCGCCGCTTTTACGCTTACTTTGATCGTAAATATCGGCTTTTCCGCGATGGCAGGCGCGGTCGGCGGCGGCGGACTGGGGTCTGTTGCGATAAACTACGGCTATCAGAGATTTCGCCCCGATATCATGCTCTATACCGTCGTGATTTTAATCATAATGGTTCAAATTTTCCAATCATTAGGAAATTTTATTTATAAGATCACAAAGAAATGATTTTTACGTCTGATTTTATTTTCTTTTAAACTTTTTTTGCATAAAATCCCGAAATTAATTTTACAAAGAAAGGATAGAAAATGAAATCAGATATGTGCGAAATGCGTCGCTTCACTGAACTTAAGTCGTCGAAAGACTAACGCTAAGCGCAAAATTTCTTTTTAAGCGCTTAGTCTCGCTAAGCATTTAAAAAGAAATTTAAGCCTCCGCTCATATCCTTTTTTAAATGCTAGCCAAATTTTAAAAAGGATATAAAATGAAAAATCTACTCAAATACTCTCTAGTCGCTCTAAGCCTAACGGTCGCAGCAAATGCAGCCGAGAAAATCGTCGTAGGCGCTACGCCGGTTCCGCATGCTGAAATTTTAGAAGTCGTAAAACCTATCCTTGCAAAAGACGGCTTTACTCTTGAGATCAAAGAATTTAATGACTACTCTACTCCAAATTTAGCCACCGAGGACGGCGATCTAGACGCTAACTACTTCCAGCACCTACCGTATCTTGAGGAATTTAACAAAAACAAAGGCACTCATCTAGTTAAAACCGTGGGCGTTCACCTCGAGCCTATGGGCGTTTACTCTAAAAAGATAAAAGATATCAAAGAGCTAAAAGACGGCAGCACCGTAGCTATACCAAACGACCCGACAAACGAGAGCCGCGCGCTTGACGTGCTAGCTAGCGCAGGTCTAATCAAGCTAAACGACAACCCTCTAAAAACTCCGCTTAACATCACGGAAAACCCGAAAAAGCTAAAATTTGAAGAGATCGAGGCCGCTCAAGTTCCTCGTACGCTAGATGACGTCGCCATCGCCGTTATCAACACGAACTACGCTCTAAACGCCAACCTAAACCCGACCAAAGACGCGCTCGTGCTTGAGAGCAAAGATAGCCCGTACACCAACTACGTCGTGGTCAAAGTCGGCAACGAAAATAGCCCGAAAATCAAAGCTCTAGACAAAGCCGTCACGAGCCCGGAGGTAAAGAAATTTATCGAGGAAAAATATAAAGGCGCGATAATCCCGACGTTTTAATCAAATTTAGCCCCGCCCGCTCAAATTTAGCGGCGCGGGCAAATTTAACGAAACGACGAATCCAAATTTAGTTTAGAGACCGCTCTTAAAACAAAACGGCGTAAAAGCTTTTACCTTTTTAGCGCCGTTTTTATCAAAAAAAAGGAATGATAATGCAATTTTCAAAAATACTTCTGGGCGCGCTTTTAGCTAGCGGCCTGTATGCTAGCGACAAAACCATCACCGTAGGCGCATCTCCCGTGCCTCACGCAGAGATTTTAGAAGAGGTCGTAAAGCCGATCCTGGAAAAAGAAGGCTACAAGCTCGACGTCAAAATCTTTAACGACTACGTGATCCCAAACCTCGCCGTCGAAAACGGCGAACTCGACGCCAACTACTTCCAAGGCCTGCCGTATATGAAGTCGTTTAACAAAGACAAAGGCACTCACATCGTGCCGACCGTGGGTGTACACGTCGAGCCTATGGGCGCGTATTCTAAAAAGATAAAAAGCCTAGACGAGCTAAAAGACGGCGATATTATCGCTATCTCAAACAACGCCGCAGACTCGACGCGCTCGATAAATTTGCTCGAGAAAGCCGGCATCGTAAAGGCTAAAGAGGGCGAATACAAATCCCCGCTAGATATCACGGAAAATCCGAAAAATCTCAAATTTAAAGAGATGGAGTCCGCGCAGACGCCCCGCTCTCTCGACGACGTCGCGCTAGCATTTATCAACGTAAACTACGCCCTAGATGTCGGCCTCAAACCGACCAAAGACGCGCTAATCCTAGAGGATAAAGATAGCCCGTACACCAACTACGTAGCGACCAAGGCCGGCAACGAAAATAATCCGAAAATCAAGGCTCTAGATAAAGCGATACTAACTCCCGAGGTTAAAGACTTTATCGTAAAGCGCTACCAAGGCGCGGTGATACCGAGCTTCTGATCGCGTCAAATTTGACTGATTTGCCATCGTAAAATTTAGCTTTAAAAAATCGCAATAGGCGTTTTTGCCTAAATTTTACGGCTCAAATTTGAAAAACCAAAAATAGTCGAGAAAAATCTCCAAAAATAAAACGGCGTAAAAGCTTTTACCTTTTTAGCGCCGTTTTAAAAATAAAAAAGGAAAATATAATGAAAGTTTTTAAAATTTTAGCAAGTTTGGCACTAGCCTTTAACCTCTACGCAGCCGACAAAGACCACACTATCGTAGTAGCCGTCTCGCCTGTACCTCACGCAGAAATCATGGAGTTTATCAAACCCGTCCTAGCAAAAGAGGGCTACGATCTAGTCATCAAAGAGATAAACGACTACTCGATCCCAAATTTAGCGACGCAAGACGGCGATTTGGACGCGAATTTCTTTCAGCACTGGCCGTATCTAAAAAATCACAATGAAACAAAAGGCACGACTCTGATAACCGCCGCGGCGATACATCTTGAGCCGCTGGGCTTCTACTCAAAAAAGATAAAGAGCCTAAGCGAGCTAAAAGACGGCGCTAAAGTCGCGATCGCCTACGATCCGACTAACGGCAACCGCGCTCTAAACATCCTGCAAAAAGCCGGCCTCATAGAGCTAGATAAGAGCGCAGAACTCGCCACGCCAAAAGACATCGTGAAAAATCCAAAGCGCCTAAATTTCGTCGAGCTTGAGGGTGCGCAGATACCTCGCACGCTAGATGAAGTCGATCTTGCCGCTATAAGCACGAATTTCGTCCTTGATATCGGCATGAATCCTAAAAAAGACTCGCTAGCTATCGAAGGTACCGAAAGCCCGTACGCCAACATCATCGCGGTCAAAGCAGGCAACGAAAACAGCCCGAAAATCAAGGCTCTCGTTAAGGCCGCA
>NZ_CALIII010000010.1 GCF_938018145.1 uncultured Campylobacter sp. | reverse complement strand
CGCCAGCGCGCCTAGTTTTAGAAAGTCTCGTCTTTTCATGATTCTGCCTTAAATTCAAATTTGATTGGTTGATTTGGTTTAAATTTAGCGGAATTTACGCGGTTGAGTTTTGCATCGTTTGCCTTTTAACGTATTACGCGACCTCGCGTCTTGGCGGCGATTTTACTAAATTTGGGCTTAATTATCGTTTTAGCGGCGATTTTAAAAATAGCGTAAATTTAGGCCAAATTTGATAATATCTCATCAAAATTTAAAGGAAGCAAATGTCAAATTTAAAAGCCGAATTTGAGATAAAGCCTAGCGCCGAGTATAAAGCGATGACGCGCGAGGTGGGCAAGATTGTTTATAAGGGCGATAAATTTATGCGAAACATACGTATATGCGACTTTACGGCGTCGGCTCTTGGCATGTTTTTTATCACGCTTTTGTGCGTCAAATTTTACTTCAGGGAGCTTAGCGACTTGCTTAGGGATTACGGTTTTAGCGGCGTGGAAAATCTAGCCTACCTATCGTGGATGGCCGCGTTTTTTACTCTGCTTTACGCTACTGGGCTGCGGCCTTGGCTGCTTACTCGCGCGCTGATAAATAAAGCAAACTACGGCGAATTCGGACCAAAAAGCGTGATCTTAGAGGATGGGTTTTTCGTGCAAAAAAGCAAATTCGGCGAGGGCAGATACAGGTACGCCGTCATCAGCGACGCGCGATATGTGGGCGAGTATGTCGTCGTTATCATCGCAAACTCCATGTTTTGCGCCGTGCTGCGAGAGGCTTTTGGCGACGGCGGAGCGGAGTTTTTAAGCGAGATAAAAAAGCGCGCGGGACTAGACGCGTAAAATCAAATTTAGGATTTAAAATGAGCGAATTTGACGAGTTAAGTTTACACGAGCCGTTTTTAAAAGGGCTGCGCAATCTAATAAACGGCAACCAAGCTAAGCCTGAGGATTTGGTAGAAATTTCGCACGAAATTTTTGATTTTGAGGCGATGGCGACCGTGACGTGGGAGTTTTACGGCAAGCGCGAAGAGAGCAAAATCGCAGGCGGCGCAAAGGAGCAGATACACTTCGGAGGCGACGTTCGCAGCTACGAAAATCACGCAAGAGAGTGCTTGCTGCAGGCTAGAGATAGCGCGGATCTGCGTGAAATTTTACTCACCGAACTACGCCAAGACGCAAAAGAGGCCGTCGCAAAATCAGGCGGCGCGGTTAGGTATTACGATTTTAAGCCATTTAGCATGAGCGAGCGTTGCGACGAGTGCGGAGGCGACGGGCAGACGCGCTGCGGCGAGTGCGGCGGACGAGGCAAAAAAACCTGCTCTAGCTGCGGCGGACGCGGACGACAAAGCTGCTCCACGTGCGGAGGCAGCGGCGGCGTAAATCGCCCTCACACGCAGTATAACTCAGACGGCAGCACCTACGTGACGTATCGCTACGAGAGCTGCTCGTCATGCGGCGGTAGCGGCTCAAGCACCTGCTACGGCTGCTCGGGATCTGGCACGGTTAGGTGCGGCGGATGCGGGGGATCTGGCTACGTGCAGTGCGCCCAGTGTAGCGGTCACGGATACTTTACCACGGTAGCAAACATCGGCGCCTACGCGAAACCCAGCGTAAATTTACGCATAAAATCGCGCGCCTACGCCGACGAGCTTTTGGACTTTTTATGCGCTCGCACCTGCAAATTTATCTCGCAGACGATACCGTTTTATCAAGACGAAGAGAGCGGCGACGAGAGCTCGCACCTGTTTTCTTACGTGGGTTCTAGCGCGATAACGCGGCTAAATTTTATCCTGCTAGGCAAGGAGTACGAGGCGGTGGGCTTTAGCAACCCGCCCTACGCCTTTATCAGGCCGCCGTTTTTCGATGATCTTTTCGCAGACGAGATATCTATGCTAGAAAAGATTGACGCCGACGGCAAGATAACTAGGCGCGAGGCGTTTAAATTTTTCACGCGCTACTGCTCGCAGCCCGCCCTAGACTCCGCGCTAAAGCGTATCGCTAAAACAGACGGCGCGCAAACCGAGGCCGCAAACGCCGTGATAGAGGCCTGCGAAGGCTACGTCTCAAGGGGTGCGGCTAGCAAACTGGGCGAAACGATGAAAAAGTGCCTGGATAAAATCTCCCCCGTTTACTCGCCTGCGGTTTGGTTTGGGCTGGGCTCGCTATTTTGGCTGCTTGCGCTAGTTTTTACGGCGGGATTTTTGGGCGAAAATTTAGCCGACCGCTACATCATGTCGCCTATTTATACGATTGTATTTTTAGCCCTTTGCGCGGGCGTTTCTTTGTGCGTCTTGGCGCCTCTTAGCGCGCTGGTTACGCTGATTCACCGTAGTGCCGTGCCTAAAGAGTACCGCCAAAGCATGCGAAACAAAGAGGCTTTTTCGCTATTTTTTAAAATTTTAGCGGGCTTTGGAGCAGTCGGCGCGATCTATGGCGCGATATCTGGCTTTGGTTACGCGCCGACTCTTATGCAGCTTGACGAGCGGTTTGAGGCATCGCGCAGCCTGGAGGCCAAATTTCGCGAGATAACGGCTAAATTTGAGGGCTCTGGCGACCAAGAGCGCGAAACAAACTCTACCGCCGCCGCCAAAACCGCGCCGCAGATCACGCAAAAAGAGAAAATTTTATACGTGCAAAAGGCTATCGGCGTCAAGGCCGACGGCATCATGGGTGCGCGCACGCTAAAAAAGGCGCAGGAGTTTTTGGACGCAAATTTGACGAACGCGGATGAAATTTACGAAGCCGTAAAAGCAAAAGAAGCAAGCCGCGCAAAGTGATTGATTATATCTCATTTTAGGAGGATGAAATGCCCAAAATCAACTGGGACGGAAGGTCTGCGGGCAACGGCGCTTGGGTATACGAGGGCAACGAGCTAAAGCCCAAATACGGCGCAACCACGCACAATACTTTTGAATTTGACGGCGGGGTGCTAAAGCCTAAAACTGGAGCCAACTCCTCTAACACCTTTGAGTTTGACGGGAGAAAAATAAAACCCAAATACGGCGCAAACTCAAGCAACACTTGGGTGATACAAGGCAATGTCGTTAAGCCCGATTTTGGTTCAAACTCGAGCAACACCTACGACATAAACGGAGCTCCCATCGCCGTCATAATAGGGCAAGTCTGCCTAAAGCTGTGGTAGCGAGGCAAATTTGGCGAGTGCGTGAAGTACGCTCAAATCGCACTCGCCGTTTTTTTGGCGTGCAATCACGGTAAATTTTAGTTATTTAATGCCTTTAACGCTAAGTTTATTTGCCATTTTGAGCTAAAATTTGAACTATTTTCTCTCCGGTAGCTTTTATCGCCGCGTCAGAATTTAAACCGTGCGGATTGCCAAGAAAATACGTTATAGCCACAATCGTATCGTCTTCATTTTTAAAATAATAAAATTTCTTACCGCCTGCGACCGCTTCCTTCACCTGCGCACCCTCGCCACCAAATGCCGCGATAAATTCGTTCTTATAGCTTATTCCCACGCAGATTATTAGGCGCGGCTTGCGCTCTTTTGCCCATGCCCTAAGTTTAGGGAAGCGATTTTGCTCTATCCAGCGTATATATTCGCCCTTATTTTTCAGACCTGTTGCCTCGGCAAAACCTTCGCTCCAAAGACTATGACTAGTATTTTTAAACGCAAGCGGATACAAATTTAGCTTAAAATATCCCTTTGCG
>NZ_CALIII010000009.1 GCF_938018145.1 uncultured Campylobacter sp. | reverse complement strand
GCCCGGCGGCACGACGATAGAAGCGGTCAAAGCGCTAGAAAACGGCGGTTTTCGCGCGGCGGTGATAGATGCGGTGGGTGCGTGCGTGAAAAAGGCGAGAGCCAAGTAAATTTACTGCTTTGGCCGACGCTTAAAAACGATTTTTGGAGTTTGAAAGCGTGCGAATTTTGCTTATAGACGCGATTTGTTCTAGATCACGAGTTAAATTTAAAAATTCTAATCAAAATTTTAATTTCCGTAAAATTTAAAATTTAACTTATAGCTCGGCCCTGTCGATATTTGAGCCGATTTTGTATCCGAAATTTATATCATTTAAAGAATAAAATCCAAAATTTTGATATAAATTTATTTTATCTTAAACTTTTTTTGCATAAAATCACCGCCAAATTTTACTCGAAAGGTACGCTATGAAAAACGATATGTGCGACATGTGTTGTTGCGAAATGAAAAGCTAGGGCGCTAGGCACGAATATCTTTTTAAGTGCTTAGCAAGTCGCTAAACATTTAAAAAGATATTTTCAACTTCGCACTCGCGGACCTTTTTAGATGAATAGCTAACGATAAATTTAAAAAGGACAAAAAATGAAAAAACTACTAAAATCTTCTCTACTTACTTTGGCGAGCTTCGCTCTTTTAACCGGCGCAAATGCAAAAACTCTCGAAAACGGCGTTTTGAAAATCGCGACCGAAGGCACGTATTCGCCCTACTCATACCACGATAAAAACGACGCGCTAACGGGCTACGACGTCGAAGTAGCGCGCGAAGTGGCAAAGAAGTTAAATTTAAAAGCGGAATTCGTCGAAGCTCCGTGGGACGCGATGCTGGCTGCATTTGATGCGGGCAAGGCCGACATAGTGTTCAATCAAGTAAGTATCACGGACGAGCGTAAGAAAAAATACGATTACACCGTTCCCTACACCGTCGCCTACGCCGCGCTAGTCACTCATAAAGACAATAACGAAATCAAAAACTTCGAGGATCTAAAAGGCAAGAAGAGCGCGCATTCTGCAACTAGCAACTGGGCCGGCATCGCGCAAAAATACGGCGCGCAGATCGTCACCGTAGACGGCTTTAGCAAAGGCGTGGAGCTCATCATCAGCCGCCGTGCGGATGCGACGATAAACGACAGCGTGACCTTCTATGATTACATAAATCAGCGTCCAAACGCCCCGCTAAAAATAGCCGCTAGCGGCAGCGAGCCGATCTACTCCGCAGCCATCGTGAAAAAGGGCAACGAAGAGCTCGTAAATGACGTAAGCAGGGCCCTTGGCGAGCTAAAAAGCGAAGGCAAGCTAAAAGAGATTTCGGTCAAATACTTCGGCAAAGATATCTCGGAGTAAATTTTACCCGCATAAAAGCAGCTAAATTTAAAGGATAAAAGATGGTTTCAAAACTACTAAAAATTTTGGCTCTAGGTGCGCTTCTTACGCTAAATTTAAACGCCAAAACCATAAAAGAGGGCGTTTTAACGATCGCTACGGAAGGTACCTATGCGCCGTTTTCATACTACGACGATAAAAACGAGCTAAAGGGCTACGACGTCGATATCGCCCGCGAAGTCGCTAAGAAGCTAAATTTAAAGATCGAGTTTTTAACCGCTCCGTGGGATGCGATGCTTGCGGCATTTGATGCGGGCAAGGCCGATGCGGTATTTAATCAAGTAAGCGTTACCGATGAGCGCAAGAAAAAATACGACTACGCAGAGCCCTATACGGTCGTGCACGGCGCCATCATCACTCATAAAGATAACGACGATATCAAAAGCTTTGACGATCTAAAAGGTAAGAAAAACGCCGACTCCGCTACCAGCAACTGGGCGAAGGTGGCCGCTAGCTACGGGGCGCAAAACGTCACGGTCGATAGCTTTAGCAAGAGCATGGAGCTTCTCGTTAGCAAGCGCGTAGATACCGTCGTGCGCGATAATATCGTATTTTACGACTTCATCAAGCAGCGCCCGGGCGCTCCGGTTAAAATAGCCGCCGAGGGAAGCGATACCGACTATACCGCACCTATCGTGCAAAAGGGCAATACGGAGCTTGCGGGGCAGATCAGCAAGGCGATAGAGGAGCTAAAAAACGAAGGCAAGCTGGCTGAAATTTCGATCAGGTATTTCGGCAAAGATGTCTCGCGGTAGATGGCGATGAACGAATTTGACCGCATAAGCGAGCTTTTGTTAAGCTCGCTACAACCTATGGCGCTGGCGATGATAAAGGTGACGCTGCCTCTTACAGCGATCTCCTTTTCGCTGGGACTTCTTATCGCGGTGCTAACGGCGATCGCGCGCATAGCAAATATCAAAATTTTAAAGCAACTTAGCGAGTTTTATATCTGGATATTTCGCGGCACGCCGCTTTTGGTGCAGCTTTTTATCGTATATTTCGGTCTGCCGATCGTGGGCGTTACGCTCGATGTTTGGAGCGCGGCGATCATAACTTTCAGCCTAAATATCGGCGCTTACGCTTCCGAAGCCGTTAGGGCGGCCGTGCTTTCGGTGCCCAAAGGCCAGTGGGAAGCCGCTACGGCGCTTGGTATGAGTTATACGCAAATTTTACGCCGTATCATTGCTCCGCAAGCCGCGCGTATCTCGCTGCCTCCGCTTTCAAATATCTTTATCAGCACGCTAAAAGACACCTCGCTTGCGGCTTCTATCACGATGGTCGATATGTTTATGGTCGCTCAACGCATCGCCGCGCGCACCTTCGATCCGCTCACGCTTTACGTGCTAGCCGCGCTTTTTTACTTGATAGTCTGCACGTTTTTGACGTTTTTGCAAGCTAGGCTCGAGAAGAGATTTTCAAGGTACGTGTGATGATAAAATTTAAAAATTTGACTAAGAAATTCGGCGACAACGTTGTTTTAAACGGCTTAAATTTAGAATTTAAAGACGGGCAGACGACGGTTATTTTAGGAAGCTCGGGCTCTGGTAAATCAACCCTGCTGCGCTGCATAAATTTACTCGAGATCCCGGACGGCGGCGAGCTTGAGCTTGGAGGCGATAAGATAAATTTTGGCGGTAAAATTTCGCAAAAAGATATGCCGCCCTTTCGCGAGCATACGGGGATGGTCTTTCAGAGCTTTAATCTATTTCCGCACCTAACGGCTTTGCAAAACGTAACCGAAGGTCCCGTGCAGGTGCTTAAAATCCCGAAAGAGCAGGCAGAAGTTGAGGCTCTGGCTCTACTTGAAAAGGTCGGGCTAAAGGGCAAGGAGCACGAGTATCCAAGCAGGCTCTCGGGCGGTCAATCGCAGCGAGTGGCGATAGCGCGAGCGCTTGCGATGAAGCCGTATTTTTTGCTTTTGGACGAGCCCACGAGCGCGCTTGATCCGGAGCTTGAGGCGGAGGTTTTGAAGGTTATCGGCGGGCTTAGCAAGGAGCGCGACTCGCTCATCATCGTCACGCATAATATGAACTTCGCTCGCAAAGTCGCGGATCGAATTTTATTTTTAGAGCGCGGTAATATCGAATTTGACGGTACGGCGGAGGAATTTTTCAGCAGCGACTCGCCGCGCATAGTCAAATTTATCTCGGCGATGGATTTTTAAATTTAAAGGAAAAAAATGAAAATAGATACACTAATCGTAAAAGGCCTCGAAGCCAAAAACAATCCTCACGGCGCGGTCGTTCCGCCTATCTATCTAGCCACGACGTTTGCGCAAGATGG
>NZ_CALIII010000008.1 GCF_938018145.1 uncultured Campylobacter sp. | reverse complement strand
CGTTTTTAGAAGTAAATTTTAAAAATTAGCTCAAATTTAAACATCAAATTTGAGCTAAAATTTGCGGCAAAATCACCGCATCTCAAGGCGCATGAGGTGCATATCCTCGCCGCCCGTGACCTCTAGCTCCTGTGAACCGCAGGCTGGGCAGGTGAAGTCGTTTTCGCTAAGCTCGCCGCTAAAGCCGCAGCTTTTACACTCAATGGCGACGTTTTGCACGATGATTGTAAGCTCGGCATTTTCGCAGATCGTGCCGGTTTTATAGACTTCAAACGCGCTTTCTAGATAGTGAGGCTCGACGCCGCTTAACCGCCCGATACGCACTTCAAGGCGCATGACCTCTTTCGCGCCGTTTGCGGCGGCGTTTTTCTCGCAAAGCGCGACTAGGCTTTGCACTATGCTTAGTTCGTGCATCGGATTTCCTTGATTGCGGACGGAGCGGATTTTATTTTTACGCACGCGTCTAAGGTGCAAATTTTATAAATTTTGCGAGCCCGCTCTCGTGCCGTCCAAGCCTCAAAAGTCAATGAGATTAAATTTGATCTACCCATCACCGTTCCTAGCATATTCGAGGCAATAGCTCGCCCTTTGGCGCTTCTAAAAAGCGCTTCGAGCCGTATGCGTTTTGCAAGATGACGCGGCCGTTTGCGGTACCTAAAATCTCGCCGATCGAGGCTGCGTTAGCGTCAAATTTGCGTAAAATCTCAAGCGCGCGTGCCTCGTCTTTTTCATCTACGGCTAGCACGAAGGTACCCTCGTTTGCAAGCTCATAAGGCTCAAAGCCAAACAGCTCGCAAACGCCCGTCACTTCGTCGCTAACCTTGATATCCTCCTCGCGAACGAGGATGTCTAGGCCGCTAAATTTCGCCCATTCGTTTAGCACCGCCGAGAGTCCGCCGCGCGTCGCGTCGCGCATACAAAGAGGCTTTACGCCGCCTTCTATTAGCGCCTTTACCGCGCCCACTAGCGCCTTGCAGTCGCTTTTTAGCTCGCTTTGCAGATCGAGCTCCTCGCGGCTAGCCAGCACCACCGCGCCGTGCCTGCCCACGTCGCCCGAGATCAGGATCTTTGCGCCCGCGCGCAGGCTTTTTAGCTCCACGCCCTCGCAGACGATCTCGCCGATACCGCTCGTGTTGATAAAAATTTTATCGCATTTGCCGCGCGGTACGACCTTCGTATCGCCGCAAACGATCCGCACGCCGTTTTCGCGAGCGACCGCGGCTAGCGAGCCTAGCACGCGCTCTAGCTCGGAGATCTCTAGGCCCTCCTCGACGATTAGCGCGCAACTTAGGTATTTTGCCTCAGCACCCACCATAGCTAGGTCGTTTATGGTGCCGCACGCTGCGATCTTGCCGATGTCGCCGCCGTTAAAAAATATCGGCGTAACCACGAAACTATCGGTGCTAAAGGCTAGTTTACCGTTAAATTTAGGCGTCAAATTTGCCGAGTCGCCAGCCTTTTCGTCTGCGCGAAAATCGCCAAAATTTAGTATCGCGCTGTCATTGCTCTCGCGCAAAATTTCATTATCAAATATCCTAAAAATCGTCTCGTTTATGAGCGAGTTCATCTCCTCGCCGCCGCCGCCGTGGCTTAGCATTATCTTGCTCAAATTTGCCTCCTCTTAGCCCGCGCTTTTGATGTCGCCGTATTTGTAGTATGCCGCACATGCGCCCTCGCTAGAGACCATGCACGAGCCCACGGGAGTTTTTGGCGTGCAGGCTTTGGCGAAAATTTTGCAGTCAAAAGGCTTTGCTCGCCCGCGTAAAATTTCAGGACAGATACAGGCCTTGCTCTCGCCTTTGCTTTGCACGCTGCAGTCAAATTTGACCCTCGCGTCAAGCTTCGCGTACTCGGAGCGCAGCTTCATACCGCTTTGCGCGATGACGCCAAGACCGCGCCAAGAGAAGTCGCACGGCTCGAAAAACTCCTCTATGAGCGCCTTTGCTTTTTGATTGCCCTCGCGCGTGACGACTCTTGCGTATTCGTTATAGACCTCGTGCGTGCCCGCGTTTTGCTGGCGGACGAGGTTTAGGATGCCGTCCATCAGATCAAGCGGCTCAAATCCGCTAACCGCGATAGGTTTTTTATACTCGGCCGCGATGCTCTCGTAGATGCCATATCCCGTGATCACGCTCACGTGGCTAGGGCCCAAAAACGCGTCGATCTTTACGTCTTCGTCGTTTAGGATCGCTCGCACGGGTGCGGGGACCGTAACGTGATTTATATGGAAAAATAGATTTTTTAGCCCGAGTTCTAGCGTCTTTTGGACCAAATTTGCGCTCATAGGCGTCGTCGTCTCAAACCCGATCGCGAAAAATATCACGCTCTTTTCGGGATTTTCGCGCGCGATCTTGATACAGTCTAGCGGGCTATATAGCGCTCTGATGTCGCAACCTTCGCCGCGCAGCTTTTGCAGGCTGGTCGAGGAGCCAGGGACTCTTAGCATATCGGCTAGCGTGCAGAGGATCACGCCTGGCATCTGGGCTAGCTTGATAGCCTCGTCTATGCGGCTCCTTGGCATCACGCACACGGGACAGCCGGGGCCGTGGACGAAATTTATATGCTCGCCCACTAGCTGCGGCAGGCCAAATTTCATGATCGAGTGCGTGTGTCCGCCGCAAATTTCCATGATATTTAGCGGTTTTACGCTCTCTTTTTTGATGAGTTTTGAAAGCGCTAAAATAAGCTCTTTATCGCGAAAATCATTGATTAGATTCACGCTTTTTCCTTTGCGTTTGGCTCATTTGCCGCCGCTTGCATGGCGCTTAGTCCCGCGTCGCCTTCGTCCGCGCCGATCTGGCCGCTCTCCATATCTTTGGCGATTTGGCGGTAGATTTCGATGCTTTCTAGCGCAAATTTCGTATCGATTTTTTCCATCGCGTAGCCGACGTGGATGAGTACGTATTCGCCCACGGCTACGGGCTCGGCGATGAGATCGAGGCTCACGCGGCGACTCACGCCTAGCGTCTCTACGGTAGCGACGTTATCTTCGTCGATCGCGACCACTTTTGACGGGATTGAGAGGCACATTATCTAAGCTCTTTTTTAAATTTTAAGAAATTTAGCCACTTCTCCATGCCTTCGCCCGTTTTTGCGTCAAGCTCGATGACGTCGACCTTCGGATTTAGTTTGCGAGCCTCTTTGACGACTTTTTTCACGTCAAATTCAAAATGCGGCAACAGCGAAGTTTTGGTTATCACGATGAGATCGGCGGCGCGAAACATCACCGGGTATTTGGCTACCTTGTCGTCGCCTTCTGGCACCGATAGTAGCACGACGTTAAAGTGCGAGCCCACGTCGTAGCTAGCCGGGCAAACGAGGTTGCCGACGTTTTCAACGAAAACTATATCAAGGCCCTCTAGCGGCAGATGATGAAGCCCCTCGTGCACCATAAATGCATCCAGATGACAGGCCTGCCCAGTCGTTATTTGGTGGGCTTTGCCGCCTGCTTTTATTATGCGGTCGGCGTCTTGGTTGGTTTCTAGATCGCCCTCGACGACGCCGATTTTAAATTTACCGCTTTTTATCGTAGCTTCTAGTAGCGTTGTCTTGCCGCTGCCGGGGCTGCTCATGAGATTTACGCATAAAATCCCGTGCTCGTCCAAATGAGCGCGGTTGTGCGCGGCCTCTTCGTCGTTTTGGGATAAAATTTTCGTTATCACTTCGACGGTTTTACTGTCGTTTAGCGCCGGGTGCGCGTGGCCGTGACTATGCTCGTGAGCCGCGCCGTGTCCGTGCTCGGCGCCGTGATCGTGAGCGTGCGAGTGAGTCGTGCCGTCCGCGTGAGTGTGGGCGTGATCGTGCCCGCCCAGCGAGCATCCGCAATCTTTACACATTTTGTTTCTCCTTAGCGATTTTTTGGGGTTATTATACTCTTAGATGTTAAAATCTCGCTTTAGTTTCATACCTTGCGGATATTATTTCGTTGCGTTTTATTTATATTTTTAAGATTTTTCGGCGACGGCGAGATCGGTCAAATTTGACACAAATTTGAGCCGCGTCAAATTTTATGGCTCAGGCTAAATTTGACTTCAGATTAGCCTAGTCAAATTTAGCCCTCTTTGCCGACAAATTTAATGTCCGCGAGACTCGCCCGCGTTTGGTTTTTCTAGCACGATATCTTTGATACGAGCTTTGCCGTTATCCATCACGCTGATGACGGCGGTGGCGTTAAACTCCATCATATCTCGCTCCATCTGCTGCGCTTTTTTAGGCGGCATAAAAAAGGCCTCGATGCCGAAATTTGCGGTATTATAATCAACCCTGCCAGCTAAAAACGTCCCGCCGCTAGGCCGCTCGAAGCTATATTTGTCAAATTTATACCTGCCGTCTTTGTCCTGCTTTAAAACGGCGTAAATTTTTGTGCCGTGCAGCTGCTGCCTTTTGCTCAAATTCGAGTCTCTTTTGTCCAGCTCGTAAACGCCCGCAAAGCCGTAGCTAAGGCGCACGTAGTCGCCGCGAAACATATCGCGCGGATCGTAAAGCGTAGTTTGCAGCAAGATCTCTTTGCCAAAATATATCGGCGCGTACGCATACGCAAGCATGGCTATCACGGCTAAAATTTGAAATACCGCGGCGGCAAAAATCAGCTTTAGTTTCATCTCGCGCTCCTTTTTTTAGAGATCCTAGACACGCCGAGCACCACCAGCGCAAACACCAAAAATAGCGCGCTGGCGCTGACGTAATCGCCGACTAGATCCACATATCGCACGAACGCCACCCAAAAGATGAGCGCGATGCCAAATTTCATATTATTTTGCTTGATGAGAGCGACCGCGACGCAAACGCCGATGAGCGAAAACACGCCCTCCTCGTAGCCCGCAAACGCGTCTAAGATAAACGGCAGCGCTACTAAAAGCGCTCCGACCGTTGCGGCGGCGTATTTTTTAAAGTAAAACGCAAGTCCCAAAGAGGCCGCGCAAAAAGCCATAAACAATGCTCCAAACACGCTTTTTAAAAATGTAATGCCGTTTAAAACATTCCCATAGCTCTGTGTACCGTAAGACCACGGACGCGAAAAATGCAAGTCCTCGTAAAGCGACATATCAAAACACAAGATGCCAGCGCCGCAGACGATGCCGACGGTTTTGAGATAAAACGCGAGTTCAAATTTACCCGCTCTCTCAAGCAAAAACGAAGCGCAAACGGCTAGCAAGCAGTAGCTAAGAGCAAAAAAATGAACGCCGTAAAACGCGTCGTCCACGCGCAAATCCGTCATAAAATATCGCTCGTAAAGTACGAAAGAGACGATATAAGTAAACACGCTCGCAAAAAGCGCGCCCGTAAGTAGCCGCGAATCATCGCGCCAAAGCACCGCAGCCGAAGCTATGATAAACAGCAAAAATCCGTGCGAAACACCGCTAAACTCAAACTCCATCAAAAACCAAACAAGCCCCAAAATAAGAGCCTGCAGCGTGATGATGGATTTGCGCGTAGCAAGCCCGAGCGCCAGCGCTCCGACCGCCCACAGCAGCACGCCGTTAGGCATATGCTCGCCTAGATGGTAAATTTGCGCGACTAAAACGATCGCCGCGCCGTAGCAAAAGTTACCCAGAAAAAACAGCGTCGTAGCCTGCGTCTCTTTGCCGTTTTTTTGCGCCAAAACTCCGCTAAAATTTACCGCCGCAAGTATGCCAAGCACGATGATTAGCCTCACGGCGCGCGGTAGCTCCTCCCAGTTTGCGCCCACAAGCGTAAATAGCGAAAGCGCCAAAAACAGATACGCGACGAGTTTTAATATAAAGCTTCGCCGCTCGTTTGCGCCCGATAAATCTATATCGTATCTAGCCGCTATCTTGCGCGCCGCCTCGTCGCTTATTAGCCCGTCTTCTCGCCACTTCGTAAGCTCGTCCGCGAGAAAATTTTTATGAAATATCATCATTTTTCTACTCCACGCATTTCATTATCCTGTGTCGCCCAGCCCAGTAGAGCATCGCATAGCCCGTCGCGCCCGAGATCACCGATGCGATAAGTACCGCGAGCTTAT
>NZ_CALIII010000007.1 GCF_938018145.1 uncultured Campylobacter sp. | reverse complement strand
CATCATCGCCGCCGCAGCGCTTCTGCGTCCGCTCCTGCAAATTAGCGCGACGGGCTTTTTTAGATCGAGCTTGGCTTTTAGCTCGTTTAAAAAGCTATCTTTGTCGGCGGGGTTAAAAGTGATGGTCTTTGCGCCTTTTATCACGCCCGTTTCCGCCCATTCAGAAGGCGTTCTGATATCAACGATTTGCTCGTAGTTTTTTATCGCTTCGGGACTAACTTGCACTGTAGTAATTTCAGCAAAAGCCATCGCTGCAGCCGCTCCTAAAAGTATAAATTTTCTCATTTTTTCTCCTTAAATTTTGTGGCGCGAATATTAGCACCGAATTTTAAACATTTTGTCATTATAAAGTCACTCCTGCATAAATTTTTCTTTTTTAATAATTAATATTACTTTCATAAGATAGACGCTATAATCGCAAATCCATATCAATACAAAGGATAAAAATGAAAAAAAGTTTTTTCGCGCTTAGCTTGCTTTCAAGCTTTTTGTTTGCCGCGGAGGTAAATATCTACTCTGCGCGCCACTACGACGCCGACGGCGAGCTTTATAAGCTTTTTGAGCAAAAGACGGGTATCAAGGTAAATGCCACGCAGGCAAAAGCGGGCGAGCTAATCAAAAAGCTCGAAGTTGAAGGCGATAGCTCCGCGGCGGATATCTTTATCACTGCAGACGCGGGGAATTTCTACACCGCAAAGACTAAAGGCGTGTTGCAAGCGGTCAAATCTGAAACTCTAGAAAAAATCGTACCTGAGCAGTATAGAGATAACGACGGCCAGTGGTTTGCTATCTCAAAACGCGCTAGAGTCATTGTTTACGATAAAAGAGACTTTGATCCTAAAGGTATCAATGACTACGAAGATCTAACAAAACCCGAACTAAAAGGCAAACTGCTAATCAGAAGCGCGACGGCTCCGTATAGCAAGTCGCTGCTAGCTGCTATCATCGAGGCCGACGGTAAAGACGCGGCTACTAAATGGGCGGAGGGCACGCTAAAAAATTTAGCTCGCGATCCAAAAGGCGGCGATAGGGATCAGGCTAAGGCTATCTACGCAGGCGAGGGCGACGTAGCGGTTATGAACACCTACTACATAGGCCTCATGCTAACCTCTCCGAAAGCCGAAGACGTCGAGGCTGCGAAAAATTTGGGTATAATTTTCCCAAATCAGGACAACCGCGGTACGCACGTAAACATCAGCGGTATCGCGCTAACCAAAGCTGCTAAAAATAAAGAAAACGCAGTTAAATTTATGGAGTTTATGGTGAGCCCTGAGGCGCAAAAGATACTCGCGGGTATAAATTTCGAGTATCCGATCAACGCAGAGGTCGAGCCTAGCGACATCGTAAAAGGCTTTGGCAAATTTAAAGAAGACTCCACTCCGCTTTATAAAAGCGTGCAAAACACGAACGAGGCTATTAAAATTTACGACGTAGCCGGCTGGAAATAATGAAAGTAAAATTCGGGGCGATCTTTATCGCCCTTATCGTTTTGATCCCCATTTTTAGCATATTTTTCGAGATCGCTTTGGGCGACTACTCTTTGCTCGAGCACTTTTTTAAGTATCTTTTTATGAGGTATATCCAAGGTACTTTTGCCGTCGCGGCGGGCGTTTTGGCGCTTAGTCTGGTTATTGCCGTGGTTTCGGCGTGGCTGGTGGCGAACTACCGCTTTGCGCTATCAAATTTCTTTGAATATGCCCTCATCCTTCCGTTTGCGATTCCTGCTTATATATTTAGCTTTTGCTACGTCGGGATTATGGATTACGGCGGATATTTTCATCAAATTTTCGGCTTTAGGCTGGAGTTTATGAATATCTACGGAGCGATTTTCGTGCTGTCGTTGTCGCTTTATCCGTACATCTATATGTTTGCTAAAACCTCGTTTAAAACGCAGTCCGCAGCGATTTACGACGTTTGTAAAATTTACAAGCTCCCAGGCCTGGCCGTGTTTTTTAGGGTTGCGATATTTCTGTCGCGTCCGGCGATCGTGGGTGGAGCGATGCTCGTGCTCATGGAGACGCTTAGCGATTACGGCACGGCGGCTTATTACGGCGTAGAGACTTTTAGCGCGGGCATTTTTAAGCTATGGTTTGACATGGGCGACTCGTACTCCGCGTCCGTGCTAGCGGGGCTTTTGATGATGTTCGTGTTTATTTTGATGATATTTGAGCATGTTAATAAAAACTCTAAAAAATACAGCTTCACCACGCACGATACCTCCAAATTTACACAAAAAAAGGAGCTTGGCAAATTCGGCTCGGCGGCGGCGTTTTTATGGTGCGCGAGCGTGTTTTGTCTGGCATTTGTATTTCCTTTTACCTGGCTTTTGTATTGGAGTATTCACGAGCTAGATAGTTTTAAATTTGAGTTCGTGCAGATGGCTTTAAATTCGCTTCTGATGGCTGCGGGTGCGGCGATACTCATCACGGCGGTGAGTTTTTTCCTCGTTTTTGCGACGAGACTTATAAAAAACAAAGCGCTAAACGCCTTTTTGCTAAAATCCGTCTCGCTAGGCTACGCGCTGCCGGGCGCTAGTATCGGGCTTTGCGTGATGATAGTTTTTGGTTATATTGACCGAAATTTCGGCACGCATCTGCTCTCATCGAGCTTTGTAGTGCTGATTTTCGGATACGTCGTGCGCTTTTTGGCGACCTCGATATATGCCGTCGAGAGCGGATACGCCAAGATCCCGGCAAGCATCGACGATGCCGCGCTTTTGCTAAACGGCTCGCGGTTAAATTTGTTTTTCAAAGTGCATTTTCCGCTGCTTCGCCACTTTTTCTTTCTCTCGCTCATCGTCGTTTTTATCGACATCATTAAGGAGCTGCCGCTTAGCCTCATTTTGCGGCCTTTGGGTTTTGAGACGCTTAGTATTAGAGCGTTTTTTTACGCGGCTGACGAGAGGCTTTATGCTGCGGCTCTACCGTCGTTTCTCATCGTTTCGATGTCGCTAGTCGCCGTCCTTTGGCTAGAAATAATCTCCAGAAAAAAACAAGAAAGATAAAAACATGGCTGAAATTTTAAAAATCGTAAATTTAAACAAGAAATTCGGAAATTTAGAGGTTTTAAAGGACGTAAATTTAAGCCTTAACGAGGGCGAAATTTTAAGCGTCCTGGGCGATAGCGGCTGCGGCAAAACCACGCTTTTGCGCATAATCGCGGGGCTTGAGACGCCAAGCGGCGGGCAAATCGCCGTAAAAGACGGCTGCGGCACGGCTATGATGTTTCAGAGCTACGCGCTTTTTCCGCATTTAAGCGTTTGCAAAAACGTGGAATTTGCGCTGTGGCGACTCCCTAGCGCCGAGCGAACCGCAAGGAGCGCGCAGCTGCTGGAGAAATTTAAAATCTCCGAACTAAAAGACAAAACTCCCGATCAAATTTCGGGCGGTCAAGCGCAAAGGACGGCCTTTGCCAGAGCCGTAGCAAACCGCGAAAAGCTGCTTTTGCTCGACGAACCCTTCGCTAATCTCGATCGCAACCTAAAAAGCGCGCTAAGAGGCGAGCTAAAACAGATGATAAAGGCAAACGGCATCAGCGCGGTCATGGTAACGCACGACAAGGAGGACGCCTTTTTGCTAAGCGACAAAATCGCGCTGATAAAAGGCGGCAAGGTTTTGGCTTTCGGCGCGCCTAGAGAGCTGTATTTTCAGCCTGCATCCTACGAAATCGCCTGCTTTTTGGGCGATATGAATTTGATCGATGAGCGGGATGCCCAGAATTTACCGGCTGAATTTAGATCGTGGCTGAAGGAGAGAAAATTTATGTTTCGCCCGGAGCTAATCATAAGCGGCGAAAAATACGAAGCAGACGTGACGGAAGCAAAGTTTTTAGGCGCATTTTACGAGCTAAATTTGGACTTTTGCGGAGTTAAATTTAAAGCCGTCGTTAGCTCAAATTTGCAGATTTGCGATAAATTTAAATTTGACCTGGCTTAAATTTGGCGAGAAACAATCAAATTTTAAATTTGGCTTTCTGGGTTGCGATTTTCGACGTAATCCACTCTCGACCAGGCAAGCACATAGATAAATCCTAGCGCCAGGTAGATACCAAGCACCGCAAGCTCGATAGGGTAGGGGTCGCGCAGGGCTTTGGTTAGTAAAAGCTTTAGCGCCGCAGCGATAAAAGTGCCGATCACGCAAAGCACTGCGTAGCCTGAAAATAGGGCGTTTTGCGTGACGGCGCCGAGTTTTAAATTTATCTTTATCCAAAGCAAAAACGCAAGCACCGCCGTGCCGCAAATGACGAAAAATAGGACCTTGTGCGTGCTAGCGGGAGCGTAGTTAGTGCTAAAACTTAGCAAAATCATCGCGCTGCAGACTGCGATAAAAAAGCGGTAAAGCTTAAACACTCCTCCGCCTGCGAGTCTGTTTACCTTTGATATCGCGCCGTAAAGGCAGATGACGGAGACGAACAACATCGCTACGCGCGCGCTCGTTGCGATATCAAAGAGGCTTTTAGGTAAAACCATCTCTTGCGAGAGTAAATTTAAAATAACCAAAATCCCCGACGTCATACCGAGCGCCCTTGCCGTGCTTATGCGTCTTATAAAGTTTTCTTGCATATTTTACCTTTTATTAATTTAATAAAAATTTTACACAAACAAGCTTAAAATTTTTATTAAATTTGCACCAAGTAAGCAAGCGGATAGTCTGGGGTATAAAATACAAAATAAGCAAAGTTGCAAAGCTTATTCTTGCAGCTAAGGAGCTCTAACATTGAACCGAGTTTTAAAATACGTCAAAGGCTGATCGTATGAAAAATACAAATTTGCGGGTGGTCAAAATTGAGATAAATTTAAGGGCAAATCTATCGTCAAATTTTCGATTTATCTACATATTTATTTGTTGGTAAAATTTAATGTTTTTCGCTAAAAGCCGATGTAAAAAGTGCGGTGGCGCAGCTGGCGAGCAAGCCTGCCAAAACAAGGCTGTCTTTTAGAGCGATAACCTTAAAGTTATGAAACCAAAAATACATCGTAGCCGCAAATAAAATAAAAAACAGTTTTAGTCCGATGTTTTGTCTCCAGCCAGCTACGGCGTAAAATAAAATAGTAACGCCAAATAGTATGCCGATATCGATGATTGACGACCCGAATATATTTTTCCATCCGTTAAAAATGCATAAAATAAAGGCGCCGATCAAAGCAAAAAATATCGCGCGAGTTCGTTTGAAATTTATGGCTAACATTAAAATATTAAACACAAACGCGAGTGGAAACGAAAACAAGACAAACTGAATAGTTCCGCCTCCAAGGATACCCGATTGCAAATAAAAATCTAGATAAGAAAGGCTACAAATAAAAAATACTGTTCCTAAAATAAGCTCGCTTTTTTGGAGTAGATATAACTTCATTTTTGCCCCTTTGGGTCTATAAAATTCGTTGTCGCCCGCTTTACGATGACTCAAATTTATCTTTAAAATTAATTTTATACTAAATTTATTTAAAGTAAATTTAGTAAAGCGACAAGTAAATAAAATAGCGTTCTCGGTATTAAATTTAAACGGCAGCACGGGACTAGCAGAAGTCGCAAAGCTCGCAAACCGCGTAAACAGCGATATAAAATTAAAATCGGCAAATTTCACGAACTCGTAAATTTCAAAGTACATAAAATTTTACGCACAGCGCAAAATTTGCCGATTAATAACCCAAAAACTACTTCACCTGCGCGCTGAAAATTTGCGTGATGCTGGGTATCTGCTCGCCTGCAATGTCAAATTCCGCCGTTTTCATCCGCACGCGGTAAAGCGCGTTTAAATTTTCCTCGTTTAAAACCTCGGCGCTGAGCCCGTAAACGTAGCCAAGATCGTCTTTTAAAATGAGCGTGCGGTCCGCCACTGCAAGAGCGTGGTTTGGCTGATGCGTGGTAAAAACGATGCCGGCGCTACTTTTTTGCTTTAAATTTACGATGAGGCTTAGCACGCGGTCTTGGTTTTTGATATCAAGCGCGCTGGCAGGCTCGTCCAAAAATAAAATTTCGCTCTTGCTCGCGATCGCCCTGGCAAAGAGCACGAGCTGCTTTTGACCGACTGAAAGCGAGTTAAAGCGCTTGTTTTTTAGGTGCAAAATTTCAAGGCTCTCAAGCGCGTCCAGGCAGATCTGCACGTCGCGTTTGCTCGGCTTTGAAAATAGCGAAATATCGCGCACGCGCCCCATCGCCACGATGTCTTGCACGCTGTAATCAAACGCCACGCTAAAGCTTTGCGGCAAAAAGCCAAATTTCGCCTGCGTAAAAAGCCGCCCCTCTTTGAGGCTCAAAATTCCCATCATGCACGACATCAGCGTGCTTTTGCCCTGACCGTTTAGCCCTAAAATCGCTAAAATTTGACCGCGCCCAATCTCAAAGCTTAAATTTCTAAAAAGAAATTTGCCCTCTTCGTAGAAAAATCCCGCGTCTTTGATGGATAGCAAACTACCTTCTGTTCGCATCGGCGCTCCTTTTTAAGAGGATGGCGAATATCGGGCTGCCGATGAGCGCGGAGATGATGCTAAGCGGCACTTCGCTAGAGCTGATCGAGCGCGATACGTCGTCGATAGCGAGCATAAAAACGGCTCCCGCGACGAAGCAAGCGGGCATAGAGCGCAAGTGGTCGCTGCCAAATATCATCCTAGCGACGTGCGGCACCACCAGGCCGATCCAGCCGATGTTTCCGCTGACGCTGACCTGCGCGGCGACTAGCAGGGTGCAGATGACGAGGATGACCGAGCGCAGCCGCACGATGTTTACGCCCAGCACCTTTAGATCGCCGTCTTCGAGGCTGAGTAGGTTAAATCTCCACCGCATCGCGATGAGCGACGCGACGCAGGGCGCGGAAACGGCGGCGAGCATGACGAGCTTGTCGTAGTCTGCGCGCACGAAGCTGCCAAGCAGCCAATAGATGATGTTTGGCAGCACGTCTTCGTTGTCGGCTAGATACTGCACGAGGCTCGTTAGCGCGGCAAACACGCCGTTTATGACGATGCCCGCTAGGATGAGCGAAAAGACGTCGCTGCGCGAGACGAATTTGGCGATAAAATAGAGCATAAAAAGTGCCGCAAGCCCGAAAAAGAAAGCAAAGCCCACGATAAAGTAGGAACCAAAACCTAGCATGATGCAAAGCGCTCCGCCGAATGCCGCCGCGGTGCTCACGCCCACGATGTGCGGGCCTACGAGCGGGTTTTTAAACACCGCCTGAAGCGCGAGGCCGCTAAGCGCCAGTATCCCGCCGCAAAGGCTCGAAAGTAGGGCGCGCGGGATGCGGATATCTAGCACCACGCTCTTTGCCGTTTCGTCAGCAGAGGAGCCGAGTAAAATTTTGCCCGTCTCCTCTAGGCTAACCGGATACTGCCCGATGCCAAGCGATACCGCAAGCAGCACCACCCAGAGCAGCAGCAGGGCGGAAAATTTCATTTATAGCTCGTGCGGTAGAATTTTTGATAAAATTCCTCTACTTTTTTGTCAAATTCCGCCTCGTCAAAGTGCTTCGGATAGAGCTTCATCGCTAGCCACCACTCGCCAAGCGCCATGGCTTCGGCAGTCGGATAGCCCCACGCTTTGGCGTATTCGGGCATCATGTAAATTTTATCTTCTTTGACCGCGCTTAAATTTGCAAGCTGCGGGTTTGATTTAAGCTCGGCTGGCACCTGAGGGTAGCGATCCTGCACGAAGATCATCTGCGGCGCCCACGCTAAAATTTGCTCGGCAGATACCTGCTTGTATCCCTTGATACTCTGCGCCGCGACGTTTTGCGCGCCGGCTCGCATAAACATTATGCCCGTGTATTTGCCGCTGCCGTAGGTCGTGAGATCAGGATTTGCCATGTAAATTTTAGGTCTTTTATCCACGATGAAGTCGCTAAATTTAGCCTTTAGCTGCTCTTGCGAGGTTTTGACGAAGCTTATGAGCTCGGCGGCCTCTTTCTCGCGGTTTGCGACCTTGCCAAGAAGCTCGATCCCGTCGTAAAAGCCCTCGGTGTAGGCCGCCTCGTCGTCTTTGAAGGTCGGATTTAGCTTGCCCTTATCGGCGGCGTCGCTGCGCTGAAAGCTAACGGCGACGACGGGGATTTTGAGCTCCGTCATCTTGTCGATGTATTCTTGCGGGATGTAGTTCGTGACGATCACGACGTCGGGCTTTAGCTTAAGCACCGCCTCGTAGTTGATCACCTTTAATCGCCAGGTGTGGGCATATCTTTTAGGCTCGGCGCTAGGCGGATGTAGTTTTTGCCGAGCGACTTCTCCCACGACTCCTGCACGCCGACGACCTTATCCAGCGCGTTTAGCTCATTGAGCGCGTTTAGGCTTTGGTGCTGAAGCACGACTATGCGCTTAACTTCGTCCGGTAGCGTGACGTCGCGGCCTAGCTGATCGGTTACGACGCGGTCTGCGAAAAGCGAACTCGCGCACAGCGCAAGAGCTAGCGCGAAAGAGTGAAATTTGCTCATGTTTTTTTCTTAAGTTTTTAAATTATATTTATTTATAGGCTTAAAATAAGCATTTCTAGCTCATAAATAAACAATGGTATATTACAAAAACAGCGATGAATTTATTATAAAATTTGAGGGGCGACACTAGTGCCGTTTTCGATAAAATTTAGCAAAACGGCTAGTATGGCGGCTGTGATAAAATTTGAAGTTTTTAAATTTTAGGGCTGCGCAGGAATGATATTTTTGACCCTGACCCAAGCCGCTAGTTCGTAAAGCGGGATCAAGAGCGCTATCGTAAGCAGCGCATACGGAGTTACTGAACCTTTAAGTGGCGAAATATCGATAAACTGAAGCGCTGTGCACATAAAGGCTAAGCCTGAGTAGATGTAGAAAGCACTGTTCTGTGTATCTTTGCTGAGCAGATAGTACGCAACGCCAAGCATAAACCAAAAGTAGATAGTTAGAATAGAGTCTATGGTAAGAAATATCGTAAGGGCCGAGCCTTGTATATTTAAAAAATTATTTGCGACTGCTCCGATTATGGCATAAGCATTATCTACAAAAGAGCCTCCGATCTGCGCCGCGGCATACTCTACCGCGCCAAATCCGACTTGACTTACCGAATACAATGCCATAGATAGCCATAAAATCGCTAGTAGCGCCGCCGTGACTAGTGCAGAGGAAATTCTCGTAAAAAGTTTGCTTGCGGAGAGTTTGGAGATTTGTCTAGCAACAAGAAGCCTAAAAATCATCGATGCAAGAAAAGTAAGGCAAATAAAAAATACGGCGATCAAAAATCCAGATAACGAAACATGGCCGCAAAATTCGTACAAAACCCAAATAGACATACAGCCGCCTATCAGTAAAATATTAGAAGCTATGCCGCAAAATTTTATCTCGGCCAGGAGCTCATGACTCATCTTTGCGCCTTTGATTTTTCTTTAAATTTGGTAGTTAGTTTTATTTTCTGATCGGCTATAAAAGGGAGGGCTAAATTTAGCCCTCGATGTAGTTTTTGAGTTTTCTACCGACTTTTGGGTGTTTTAGTTTTTTTATCGCAGAGCTTTCGATCTGGCGGACGCGCTCGCGGGTTACGTTTAGCTCTTTGCCGATCTCTTCTAGCGTGCGGTCGCTCTCGTCGTCTAGCAAGCCAAATCTCATCCTGATGACCGCTTTTTCGCGCTCGTTTAGCTGGTCTAGGACCTCGTCTATCTGCTCTTTTAGGTCGTTTTTTAGGATGTGATCCATCGGGCTTAGCGAGCTTCTATCCTCGACGAAATCCCCAAATTTACCGTCCTCTTCGTTGCCGATAGGGGCTTCTAGGCTGATAGGCTCTTTTGTGATTTTGATGACTTGTTTTACCTTGTCTACGCTTAGTCCGACTTCT
>NZ_CALIII010000006.1 GCF_938018145.1 uncultured Campylobacter sp. | reverse complement strand
CCGCACACGATCCAGTCGCCTTGCGAAAACGAGTTGTCAAAGAGTAGCATGACGGAAGCAAAGAAATTCGCCAAAATATCCTTAGTCGCAAGAGCCACCGCAAGGCCGCCGATACCAAGAGACGCGATGATGGCGCTAACGTTAAATCCGAGCTTGCTAAGCACGATAAGCAGCGCGATAACGAAGATGATGAAATAGATGATCTTTAGGATCAAATTTATCACCTCTTTGCGCCCGCTTTTTTTGGTGAGCTCGTTGATGAGCACCATGCCGTAGCCGTTTAGTACGCTAAGTATGAGCCAGGTAACGGCGATAACGAAAGTGATCGCTAGGAAATTTGCAAATTTTATCGGCATCGGAGCCGGATAATACGCGATCGAGACGCAGATATCTATCGCGTATGCGATAAGGGTGAGTAGCATCGGGCGCTTGATGATTTCTACGATGCGCCCTTTCGTCTGTCTATCCGAGTCGTGCTTGACGAAAAATTTCATTAACGCCCACAGCGTGAGCTTACTAAGCAGCGTCGTAAACGAGACGAAAAACAAAAATACTACGAATATAATCGCAGCCTTGCCAACGTTAAATTTGCTCGTAAACGAGGCCTTTTCGTTGATAAAATCTATCGCGGTTTTTAAATTTAGCTCGGAGATGATGTAGTTTGACGTGAGCAGCTCGGCGTTATCGCGCAGATAGTGGAGTATCTCCTCCAGCGTCTTTTTGTGCGCCTCTAGCGCGTCTAGCTCGCTTTTATGCGCCAAGGCTACTTCTTCGCTTAGCGAGTCTTTAAAAGCCTTAAACTGTGCGTAAAACTCCGTCTGAAAGCTAAGCAGCGTCTCCTCGACGGCAAGTTTGACGTTTACGGCTTTGCCGCCCTCCTTAAAGATATTTTCCAAATTTAAAAGCGAGGAGTAAAATAGCTCATCAAGCCGCATACGCTCAAGCTCAAGCATGTTTTTGACGTATAAATTTTGATTGCTAGAGTTTTTTAGCTTTTTGGTTTTCGTCTCTAACTCTTGCATCTCTTGTTTAAAATTTTGCACCTGCTCCTCGTCGATTTCGATTTGCATGACGAGATAGGGGATCTGCTCGATCAGTTTTTCTTTTTTCTCTAAGACCGTTCTAAAAAGCACGTTTTTGTCGGCGGTTTCGTTGTTTTCGGCCGACTGAGCCTTGATAACGGCGATCTGCGCGTTTGCTGCGTTGATTTGATTTACGACGCTTAGGATGTCTGTCGCGTTTAGATCGTCGCTTGCGGTATTTGCAAACAAATTTAAGCTAAAGCACAGTGCAAAAACGGCGGCTAAAATTTTTCTCATTTCTCGACTCCTAGCAGTTTAAAGCTCTTTGTTACGAAGTTGTAGTTGTAGATTTCGCCCGTTTCTATTATGTAGTGCCAGGCGTAAATTTTTAGCTCCCCGTCTCTAAATTTAGCCTTGACGTCGGGATAGCTCAGTAAATTTTCAAACGAATTTACAAGGCTAAGTCGCTCGGTTATCCACTCTCTTTTTGCGATATTGTCGCCAAAAAGCTTTTGTACGCGCTTTTTTACGGGCTCTAGTAGATCAAGCCAGCGCTTTACGTTTGGCGTTTTGCTAAATTTAGCCTCATCCATCCACAAAGCCGCGCAGCCGCCGCAGTTGCTGTGCCCGCAGATGATGACGTTTTGTACGTTTAGCGTTTGCAAGGCATACTCGATCGCCGAGGTCGTAGCCAAAAACTCCTCGCTTTTGCGGTATGGGGGCACGATGTTTGCGATATTTCGCACAACTACTAGGTCGCCAGGAACCGTGTTTGTTATAAGGCTAGGCACCACGCGCGAATCGATACAGCCGACAAAAAGAGTGTGCGGCGTCTGTTTCTCGCCTAGGCTTTCAAAAAGCTCCTTATGCTCCAAAAAATCCTCTTCCATAAATTTAACTGCGCCGTCTAAGATACCTTGCATCTGCTTTCCCGTATAAAAAATTATAAAATATTATATCAAAAACGTTTCAAAGTTCGTTAAAATTTTTTAAAATGCTTTTCGCGCGTCAAATTCAGCGATCTTTTATATTTTATTTACCTATTTTTGGCTAAATTTGCGTCAAAATTTAAAAAAGGAGAAAAAATGAGTTTATATGACAGAAACTATGCAAACTCAAGAGAGCACGAGGTTGCGAGCGAATATTCGCAAAGCGCGCTTAGCACGTTTATCAAGCAAACCTATCAGCTTTTCGCGGCTTCGCTTTTAGCAGCCAGCGTCGGAGCTTACGTCGGGCTTTATAGCTCGCTGGGAGCTACGGTAGCGGGCAACTACTGGCTATTTGTGATACTTGAGCTAGGACTTTTGGTCGGTTTAATGTTTGCCAAACGCAAAGCGGGCTTAAATTTAATCCTGCTTTTTGCCTTTACTTTCGTTAGCGGACTTACGCTTACGCCTATTTTGGGACGCACTTTTGCGATGCCCGGAGGCGCGGCGATAGTGGCTCAGGCCTTTACGCTTACGACGGTAGCATTTGGCGGACTTAGCGTATTTGCGATGAACACCAAGCGCGACTTTACGACGTGGGGCAAGATGCTTTTCATCACGCTTATCGTTTTGCTCGTGGCTATGCTACTAAATTTATTCTTCAAAAGTCCGATTTTTCAGGTAGCGCTATCGTGCGTAGCTGCTGTTTTATTTAGCGCGTATATCCTTTACGACACGCAAAATATCATCCGCGGCAACTACGAAACTCCGATCGAGGGCGCAGTTGATCTTTACCTTGATTTCTTAAATTTATTCGTTTCATTACTTAGAATTTTAGGATTTTTTAATAGCGATGACTAACGAAGAGCGGCTCTACCGCGTAATAGACGCAAATTTAAACCGCTTAAAAGAAGGGCTTAGAGTCGTCGAGGACGTCAGACGTTACGGCTTTGACGACCTAGCCCTCGCTAAAAAAATAAAAACTCTCCGCCACAAGGCAAAAATCCCGCAAAAAGAATTCTTAAAATTTCGCGACGCCGCAAACGACGTGCTAAAACCGAGCCTAAAAGAGGAGCAAATTCGCCTAAATTTGGACGATTTGCAAACCGCCAACATCAAACGAGCGCAAGAAAGCGCAAGGGTTTTAGAGGAGTGTTTTAAACTCATCGACGTTAAAATTTCCGAGATTTTTAAAGCCGTGCGCTACGAACTTTATGAGATAGAAAAAGAAATTTAACCCAAATTCAAAACTTTTTTAGTATAATCGCGACTAATTTTGAAAATTTAAAAGGATTTTTATGGATTCGCTTTTTTTAGTATTGCAGTTTATTTTCGCGGTAGTTTTGACGATCGCCGTTTTGCTTCAGAAGAGTTCCTCTATCGGCCTAGGCGCGTACAGCGGTAGCAACGAAAGCCTATTTGGCGCAAAAGGACCGGCCGGGTTTTTGGCTAAATTTACTTTCGTTGTGGGCGTTTTATTTGTCCTAAACACCCTAGCGTTAAGCTACGTTTACAACACGCAAAGCAGCAAATCTCTCATAGATAGCGTCGATACTTCGTCGCTACCTGCGGCTCCAGAAGCAGTCGTTCCGCAAGCTCCTAGCGCTCCTGCAGCTCCAGAAGCTCCAGCAAGCGAGCAAAAATAAGGCGCATTGGTGAAAAAATTAGTTTCCGCGCTTGTATTTTTTGTGGCGGTGGCGCAGTTTGCATTTGCAGACGCACATATCTTTAACTATCATAGATTTGACGACGATAGACACCCGAGCACCAACGTCTCTATTAAAAATTTACGCGAGCAGTTTGATTATTTTAAAGAAAAAGGCTATGAGATCATCCCTCTCTCAAAGCTCGTGGACGCTATCAAAAACGGCGAGCCGGTATCTGATAATTGGGTCGTTTTAACGGTAGATGACGGCTACAAAAGCTTTTACGAAAAAGGTTTGCCGGTATTTTTAGAGTACGGATATCCGTTTGCGCTGATGATCTACGTCGAGGCCACCGCGCGAAAATACGGCGACTTTATGACCTTTGAGCAGATCAAAGAGATGGAAAAATACGGCGAAGTCGGCTATCACTCCTACGGTCACTTGCACATGGTCGGTCTTAACGAGGAAAAATTAAAAAACGACTTTGAGGACGGCATAGGCAAATTTGAAAAAAATATGGGCTACAAGCCGCGCTATTTTGCTTATCCTTTCGGCGAATATAATGACAGGGTACGCGATGTAGCAATTGAGCACGGCATCGAGGTAATACTGAGCCAAAACTCGGGCGCGGTCGCGGCAAACAGCGATCTGCACGAACTAGACAGGATACCTGCAATGAACGGCACTCACCTGCCGTCTGCGCTTGCGAGTAAATTTTTAAAAGCCGAATGGATACTGCCGCAAGACTATCCAAAAGACAATAAAATCAGCGAACTTATCATCAAAACCGACGAGAACGCGACACACGGATACTTCTCGATGACAGGGCAAAAAACAAAAAAAGTCAAGCTTGAAAACGGACAGATGACGCTTAAATTTAACAAGCCGATCGACCGATATAAAGTAAGAATGAGCCTTAAGGTAAACGGAAAAACGACGACCAAAATTTTAGTAAAGGATATAAATGCTGAATGAAATTTACAAAAAACAAAAAGAGCATAGCGATAAGTGCATCGAGGGTCTAAAACGCGACTTTAGCACGCTTCGCACGGGCAAGGTAAATATAAGCATAGTCGATAATATTTACGTAGATTATTACGGTAGTCAAACCCCGCTAAACCAAGTCGCCACCGTACTAACGAGCGATGCTAGTACCATAAGCATAACGCCGTGGGAAAAACCGATGCTAAAAACCATCACCGCAGCGATCTCTGCGGCAAATATCGGCGTAAATCCGAACAACGACGGCGAGAGCGTGAAGCTATTTTTCCCTCCGATGACGGTCGAGCAACGCCAAGAAAACGCAAAGCACGCTAAGGCATTCGGCGAAAAAGCCAAAGTCAGCATCAGAAACATCAGAAAAGACGCTAACGACGAGGTAAAAAAGCTAGAAAAAGATAAAGCTATCACCGAGGACGAGAGCAAAAAAGGACAAGACGAAGTCCAAAAGATCACCGACAGCTACACGTCAAAGATCGACTCGCTCGTAAAAGAAAAAGAGAGCGAACTTTTAAAAGTCTAAATTTATATGCGGCTTGTTAAATTTGACGAGCCGCTTTTTTTATAAAACCTTCCGCTATTTCGCATTTAGCATAAATTTTAGTCCGCTTTTGCTACACCCCAAAGCGCGTTTATTTATTTCGCCCAAATTTTAAATTTATCACGCCATACTCGCTTTTACCAAAATTTATATCCAAATTTAAAATTGCTAGCCGTTTTTTGCTCGGTAGAGGCTTATAATAATGCAAAATCGCAAGCCGCCAAAAGCTCAAAAAATAGTAGCTTAAGCGCGCTTAGGGTAAAATTCGCTCAAATTTTACAAAGGAAAAACGATGGATTTAGAGAAAATTTACAAGGATGCGGGCGCGTATTTGCAGGGTCATTTTTTGCTTAGCAGCGGCAACCACTCGCAGTTTTATCTGCAAAGCGCCAAAGTACTCGAGGATCCTCAGTTAGCAGGCGCTCTAGCAGACGAGCTGGCCGCCGTCATCGAAAAATCGGGCGTAGAGTTTGACAGCGTCTGTTCGCCCGCTCTAGGCGGAATTTTGGCGGGTTACGAGCTAGCTCGCGCGGCAAAAAAGCGCTTCATCTTTACCGAGCGAGTAGAGCGAGTGATGAGCCTGCGACGCGGTTTTGAGGTGAGAGAGGGTGAGCGATTCGTCGTCTGCGAGGACATCATCACCACAGGCGGCTCGGCACTAGAGGCAGCGCGCGTGATCGAGAGCCTAGGCGGCAAGGTCGTGGCGTTTGCCGCGCTTGCTAATCGCGGCTTTTGTAAGGTTGCAAATTTAGCCGGCAGCGTCGCAAAACCCAGCGCCAAACTGCCTGCCGACAAGCCGTTTTTTGCGCTTGGAAACTTTGAGTTTGAGATTTACGAGCCCGCAAACTGTCCGCTCTGCGCCGATGGAAGCAAGGCGATAAAGCCTGGCAGCAGAGGGAATTAAATTTTCAAATTTCGCGGTTATGTTTGATTTAGCCCCGCAAATTTAGATGTATTTTGCAAGCGTCAATGAATACAAACCGATCGCAAATCAAATTTGACTCGGTCATGCTGCATTCCGCGATATTTTGAGCGATAAATTTGACGATAAAGTAAAATCGGCCGTTGCGTTTTATAAGTCGCGATCGGAGCTGGATTAAATTTGCGTTGCCGTTTTTGCGTATTTAGCGACGATCGTCAAATTTAGATAAATTTACGCCTCGCGCAAGAGCGTCCTAAAATTTATGAATTTAAAATTTGGCGCGAGATAAACGCTTAAATTTAAAATCCGCACTTTATAAATTTTATGGAGCTAATAATAAACCAAGCGTAAGCAGGCTTGATGAAAAAATGCGCGGGGCGAAAATTATTAATCGTCGTAAACGGGCGTTCAGATAAAGACAAACAAAGGCGGCAGATATCGTAAAGATTACGCCAGGCAAAACGCATAATCTGGCAGCAAACGAAGCGCCATTTACGAGCAGAGCAAGGTTGGCTGGCTAAGACGGTGCGAGCGGTGCTCAAGCGGAAAAGAGCTGTAAATTTGCCATGCCAAAGAGGCGACGCATAAAAGCAGAGCGTAAATTTGCTGCAACAAAAGTAAAAGAGCATAAATTTAGGCGGTAGCGATCAAATTTGACGCTCAAATCCAAAACATGTACCCAAAATAAAGCAAAAAAGGAGTAAAATTGGCGAAACAAAAAGCGCAGCTAGCCGGCA
>NZ_CALIII010000005.1 GCF_938018145.1 uncultured Campylobacter sp. | reverse complement strand
AAAACAAAAACCGCCGCGGGTCTTTTTACGCCTTGAAGCGTCGAGCCGGAGAGATTTATGAGTGCGTAGCCTATAAAAGCTAGCGAATTTACCGCAAAATAGCTCCTTGCCGCGCTCACTACTTCGGGCATCTCGTCAAAAAACCCAACCAAAATCCCGCCGAGCCCAAGGCAAAAAGCCGCTGCAAAAATGCAGTAAAACGCTAAAAATTTGACCGCATAGGCGTAGCAGCCGCGCACTCTGGCGTATTCGCGCGCGCCGAAGTTTTGCGATACTATACCCAGCACAGCCGATGCGATGCCCGTTGTCGGCAGCATTACGATCTGCTCGATACGAAGAGCTAGGCCATAACCTGCGACCGCGTGCGTGCCGTAGCGGCTGATAAAGTGCATGAGAACGAGCCCGCCAAGCGACATCGAGAGGTAGTTTAGGCACGCGGGTAAGGCTTGGGCTAAAATTTTGCGGTAGATGGCGAGCTCGGGAGCAAACGAGCGTAAATTTAAAAAATTTATCATGCCCGTTTTTGCGACTTTGACGCCTAAAAAAAGCGAACCAAGGAGCTGCACCGAAGCCGTCGCCAGCGCTATCCCGCCGATACCCAGTCCGCAAAAATCCACGTAAAAAAAGCAAAAGCCCAAATTTATAAAAAGTCCCGCAAAAAGCCAGTTTCGCAGGCTCTTCGTGTCGCCCGTAGCCACCAGCACGCCGTTTAGCGATTTTATGAGTAAGAAAAACGGCGAAGCAAGAAATATCACGCGGTTATACGCCATGGCTTCGCGCAAAAACTCCTCGTTCGCGCCTAAAATTTTAAGCAGATGCGGCGTGAAAATAAAGCCGAAAAGCCCCATAAAAAGCGCGCAAAGAAGCACGAAAAACACGCCCTTTGCGGCATAAATTTTAGCTAGACGGTCCTTGCCTCCGCCAAGTGCGTTGCCCACAAGCGCCGTTAGCGCCGAACCAAAGCCAAGCCCCACGCCCACGACGCTGATATAGAGCAAAAAACTCATCGAAAAGCCCGCCAGCGCCTGCGTCGAGATGCGCGCGGCAAAAAACACGCCCGTCACGTTGTAAAGCGTGTTAAAGCTCATCGCGACGCCCGCGGGCGCGGCTAGGCGCAGCACGAGCTTGTTTATGGGCTCTTTTGTGAGATTCACTTGATTTTGAGCTCCAAAAGCGCGTCTTTTACGTCTTTTGGCACGCGGTAGCTGTCGCGGATCTTTGAGATCGTTTTGTTGTGGGTAAATTTACTCAGTCGCCCGCTCTCTAGCAGCTCTCGCCCTGCGCCGTCAAATTTGATAAAAACCTCGGCTAAACACCAAGCCGCCGCCATTTGCACGTAGTATCGCTCGTCCTTTTCCTCGGCGCAAATTTCAAAAAATCGCTCGAGAGAAAGCGCCCCAAAATTACGCATAAAATAAACGTAGAAAAATCGCTTTTCGTATTCTAAATTTGAGCCTAGAGCCTGCTTTAGCAGCGCATCTACGTAGCGCGCCTCGGTAAATTTAGGCTCAAAGCCGTCCGTCACCGCCCAGTTTGGCATCGTTTTGATAAACTCGCTAGCTAGCTTAAATTTAGCTTCGTCGTCTTTTATGAGCATTATCAAAAAGCCCTTTAGCATAAACTCCTCGTGAAAAAACGGCTCGTATTCGGCGATCTGCTTTAAATTTAGCCGAGCGAAATTTCGCTTTGCCAGGCGTCTTAGCTCGGGAGTTTTTACGCCTAAAATTTCGGGGTTTTTGATGAGTTTTTGTGAAAATGCCGCTAGCTTTTTACTCCTAAGCCCCTCTAAAATCTCTAAAAATTCGCCTTTTACGTCCACGCTAGCTCCTTTGCTTTTTAAATTTACCGCTCAAATTCGCCCCGTTTAAATTTGACGCCTCAATAACAAAAGCCGAAGCGTCAAATTTGCCGTCCTGCGCGCCTAAAAGCAAATTTTAAAGGCTCAAATTTACTTTTGAGCCTCTTGCGCGCGCTTTGCCGACTTTTTGCGAGCGTAGATGTTGATGAGCTCCACGCCCAGAGAAAACGCCATCGCAAAATAAATGTAGCCCTTAGGCACGTGCAGTCCGAGCCCCTCGCCCACGAGCGTAAAGCCAATCAGGATCAAAAACGCAAGCGCGAGAATTTTGATCGTCGGGTTGTTATCGACGAAATTTGAGATGCTCTTAGACGCGAACATCATCACGCCCACCGCAAGCATCACGGCTAGGATCATGATCTCGATGTGATTTGCCATACCCACCGCGGTGATGACGCTATCGAGCGAAAAGACGATGTCAAGCACGGCGATCTCGGCAATAACGACCCAAAAACTCGCATGCCCTTTGCTCGCCGAGTGCTCCTCGTGCTCGCCGCTGACGCTTGAGTGGATCTCGAGCGTGGACTTGCCGATGAGGAAAAGTCCGCCTAAAATCAGCACCAAATCGCGCCCCGTGATCGTAAAGTCAAACACGCTAAATAGCGGCTTGGTAAGCTTCATAATCCAAAATAGCGAAAGCAGTAGCGCAATCCTCGTTAGCATCGCAAGCGAAAGCCCTAAAATGCGGCCTTTGTCGCGCTGCTCGGGCGGGAGCTTGCCGACTAGGATCGCGATAAATATGATGTTATCGATACCAAGCACGATCTCAAGCCCCGTTAGCGTCACGAGCGACAGCCACGCCTCGGGCGAAAAAATCCAATCGAACATTTTTTTCCTTTTTTATAAATTAGGGCGCGATTATAGCCAAAACGGGTTTAAATTTGATTGAGCGGGCGGGCGCAGGCGTTTGGCGATCAAATTTTACGATTAAATTTGGCTGGTTTTTGTTTATTTGGCGGAGATTAAAATTTGACGCGATAAAATTTTGGTTTACAAAATACGGCGCAAACGGTTTTGTGGTTAAATTTTAGAAAATCTAAATTTAATAAAAATTATCTTAGATAAAGGGTGTTTAAGCGATAAGCGGATAAAATTAAAATCTTTTGTGAAATTTAAAATGAAGTGGTGACCCCTACGAGACTCGAACTCGTGTTACCGCCGTGAAAGGGCGATGTCCTAACCGCTAGACGAAGGGGCCACAAATTAGCGGAAATGGGATTTTACATTAAAGATAATAAAAAACAGCTTAAATTAAGGATAAAAAATTATGAAAAAATTTTCTAAATTTGCTTTGAGTGCGCTTGCATGCCTCGCGCTTGGAGGCTGTGCCGCGCTACAAAGCCAAAAATCATCAGACAAATTTACCGTCACCATCCTCACTCCGCCGCTAAAAATCAACGACGTGGGCTTCCTACACAAAAGCGCAAATCAGCTAAATTTGCAAATTTACAGCTCGGGCGTAAATACGGTAAATCTCAAAATAAACGACAAAATTTGTATGAACGGCGCGTGCTTTGAGAAAAAAGAATTTAACAAAAAGTTCTTTTTAGAGGAGAGATACGACGACTTTTTCGCGGAAATTTTAGAGCGCAAGCCGCTGTATGACGGCGTAAATGTAATGACAAATTCGTGCGGTTTTATACAAGATATAAGTAAATATTCAATAAAATACGAAGTTTGCGGTAAAAATATCAGCTTTTTCGACGCTAAAAACCGCATAAAAATCATCATAAAAGAGCTTCAATGAAATTTATCGGCGCGCACGTCAGCATCGCGGGCGGCGTAGAAAACGCTCCGCTAAATGCGGCAAATATCGGCGCAAACGCCTTTGCGATGTTCGTCAAAAATCAGCGCCAATGGGAGGCCAAGCCGCTAACCCCAGAAAATATCTCCAAATTTAAACAAAATTTAAAAGCCGCCGGCATCGAGCCCAGGCACGTTTTGCCGCACAACGGCTACCTTATAAATTTAGGCCATCCAAGCGCCGAGCAGCGCCAAAAGTCCATTAACGCCTTTTTGGACGAAATTTACCGCGTAGAAGCGCTCGGTCTAGTGATGATAAATTTTCATCCAGGCTCGTATCTAAATGAAATTTCGCCCGAAATTTGCCTAGAAAATATCGCAAACTCGGTAAATTTCCTGTTAGAAAATAGCCAAAACGTAAAGCTAGTCATCGAAAACACCGCAGGTCAAGGCTCAAATTTGGGCTTTAAATTTGAACACCTAGCCTATATCATCAAACGCTGTACCGATAAAAGCAGGATCGGCGTGTGTCTCGACACCTGTCATACATTTGCCGCGGGATACGACATCAGAGATGACTACCGGCGCGTGATGAGCGAATTTGACGAGATAGTCGGGCGCGAGATGCTGTGCGGCATGCATCTAAACGATACGAAATTTGACCTAGCCAGCAAAAAGGACCGCCACGAGAGCCTAGGCAAGGGCTTTTTGGGCTTAAAAACATTTGAAAATATCATAAACGACCCCCGCACGGACGATATCCCGCTAGTTTTAGAGACGATCGACGAGAGCATCTGGGCGGACGAGATAAAAATTTTAAGAAACTTTAAAGGAGAATAAATGAGAAAATATATCGGCGTTTGCCTAGCGGCTTGCTGCTGTCTAAATGCGGCGGGCTTTAAAATCCCGGAGCAAAGCGGCGATAGCATCGCGCTTTTAAACTCAAACGTCGCGACGAGCTTCGGTCCCGACGCAGCCTATAACAACCCGGCAAATATGATATTTCTAGACGGCGGACACTACCTAGAGAGCTCGCTAACCTACCTGCGCATGTCAAAGACGAAGTATAGGCACTATAACGGCGACAAACTCACCTCCAAAAGAGCGAACGCGCTCGTACCTACGTTTCACTTCGTGACGCCGCAGTTTGATGACTGGCGCTTTGGCCTATCAGTCGTCGTGCCTGCGGGAATGTCGATGAGATGGGACGAAAGACTACCTAAGGCCACTTCTAAAAAATTTGATCTAAAAGTGATCGAGGTAAACCCTAGCGTCGCCTACGCGCTAACCGATAACATCGCGCTAGGTTTTGGCCTGCGCGCCGTTTACGCTAGAGGAGAGGCCGTGCAGGAGGTCTCAGGCGCCCTACCCGCCTCGCAAGACATCAAAGGCGACCGCATAAATTTCGGCTACAACGCGGCAATCACCTATAAACCGACTTCAAATTTGAGCCTAGCGGCCACCTACCGCTCAAAAGTAAATATGAATCTAAAAGGCGACACCGACATCAGCGCGCCGGCGCATCCGAGGGGGGCATTTCCGAGCGGCTCATATAGCGGCAGCGCAAAGCTATCCGTACCGCTACCTGCGAGCTTAAATTTAGCCCTATCGTACAAAATCGCAAATACCACGCTGCTATTTGACTTTGAGAGAACCTATTGGTCGGCGTGGAAAGAGCTTGACTTCAACTACCCTGGCGCCTCGGCCGCTCACTACCGCAACCCGTTTTTTGCAGCATTTGATGCGTCCAAAAAACGCGACTGGAAGGACAGCAACGCCTACCGCATCGGCGTAGCGCACGACGCTACGGATAAACTCCGCCTAATGGGTGCAGTTACGTTTGACGAAGCAGCTTCTAGGGCCGATACTACGGGCTTTGACCTGCCAGATACCAAAGCCGTCATCTACGCAGCGGGCTTTAACTACAAATTTACAGACGCTTTGGAGCTTGGAGCTAGCTACTTCTACCAAGACAGAAAGGCGCGCGACGTGAGCTACTACTCAAACGCGTCAGGACTCTATCCAAACGGCAAATTTGAACGTGGCAATGCTCAGGCGATAAATTTGAACGTAAAATATAAATTTTAAGGCGCGACCATGAACTACCCTTACGAAAATTTCGAGGATATGCTAAACGCCGCAGTAGGTAAAAACGGCGGCGGTATCGCGATCTATACAGAAACTAGCAAGATTAGCTACAATCAGCTACGCGCAAACGCCTTTACGCTGGCTGCATTTTTGCAAGGTATGGGCATAAAAAAAGGCGACCGAGTCGCGATGATCGTAAATAACTCGCCCGAGTTTATAGCTAGCTACTTTGCCATCACGCTTCTTGGCGCGATTGCAGTGCCGATAAATACCTTTTTAAAATACGAAGAATTCGAATACATCATAAACGACTGCGGGGCAAAATTTCTATTCGCCTCGGTCGAACTCGCAAAAGAGATAAAAGGGCTAGATAGCAAAACGGCGATAAAAAAGATCGTCTGGATCGGCGATAGGGCCGAATTTGACGGAAACAATATCGCCTACGCGCACGCGCTAAACTGCCGTATAGAGCTAAATTTGACCGACCGACCGAGTATCGACGACCTAGCCCACATCATCTACACATCAGGCACCACGGGCAAGCCAAAGGGCGCGATGATCAGCTACCGCAACCTCATCTCAAACGTCCAGGGCGCGCACGAGGTCTTTCACGTACGCACGAAAGATAGATTTGCCGTGTTTTTGCCGATGTTTCACAGCTTTACCCTCACGGCGATGGTGCTGCTACCGATATTTTCGGCGTGTTCGCTTATTTTAGTAAAGTCCATTTTCCCGTTTTCAAACGTCCTAAAACAAGTCCTGCTCAAGCGCGCGACCGTATTTTTGGGCGTGCCCGCGATCTATACGGCTATCGGCAAAGCTAAAATCCCGTGGTATTTTCGCTGGTTTAACTGCATTAGGATTTTCATCAGCGGCGGAGCGCCTTTGGCCGAGCAGACTATTACCGACTTTCGCGTTAAATTTCCGCGCGCAGTGCTGATAGAGGGCTACGGCCTTAGCGAATGCTCGCCTATCGTATCGGCAAACACGCTACAAAAACAAAAAATCTCAAGCGTCGGCTTGCCGCTGCCGGGCTACGAAGTAAAATGCATAAACGACGAGATGATGGAGCTACCAGCAGGCGAGGTCGGCGAGCTAATCGTAAAAGGCGACTGCGTGATGCAGGGCTACCTAAATATGCCCGACGCCACCGACGAGACGATCGTAAACGGCTGGCTACGCACGGGCGACCTCGTTAAGATCGACGAGGAGGGCTATATCTTT
>NZ_CALIII010000004.1 GCF_938018145.1 uncultured Campylobacter sp. | reverse complement strand
TTAACTTCGCTCGGAGTTAAAATTTGCTTTCTGCCAACAGGCTTATCGGGCTGTGTAAATACGGCAGCGATCTCAAATTTCGCCTCCGCAAGCGCGCGTAAAATTTTAGCCGCATACTCGGGCGTTCCCATAAAAACTATATTCATTCTTTTCCTTTAAATTTAGCCAAATCAAGGCGCGAGCGATCACATAGGCGCCGACCGCGCGCGAAATAAATTTTACGCAGATCGCGGAGTAAAACTGGTCCATACTCGCCCGCGCGAAGTAAAATTTATACGCGTCGCACAAACCTAACCCCGTGCAAAAGGCCGCATCATTGCCGTTTTTCGCGCTTATTTGACGGCGGATTGATTTTTATCCTCGGATCCGTCCGGCCAAGGCAAAAAAGCGCACGGATCTTCGGACCAATAAATCTTTGCAGACGGTTTCGCTCCCAGCTCATCTAGGCTAATCTTGCCGTCATGATTAGCGTCTAACTTCTTAAATTCCGAGCCTGAGCGCAGATTTAGCTCTACTCTCAGCCCGGACGGCACCTCGCTCGCCATCCACTCCTGCAAGCTCAGCGCGCCGTCGTAATCCTTGTCGTTAAAGTCCATAAAATTCGGCACCGGATCGGCGGGATCGCAACCGTATGCGCCGAAGCATAAAAATACTAGAATAAAAATTTTATTCATTTCGCCTTCTTAAATTTTATCTTTTTGCGGCGTTTGCGAGCTATAAGCATAAAATTTACCCGCGTATGCGGACACGCTTAAGGCCTGCGTTTGCAAAAGCCATCTGCGGCGCGGCTTTTGGCGCAATCTACAGCTCCTTTTTAAGTAGCTCAAGTAGGTTAAATTTTAGCTCGTTTATATTTTGCCCCGTCGCCGAAGATATCGGCATTACAAAAAATGGCTTGGCGGCGTCAAATTCATAAATAACTTGTTTAAATTTCATCTCGCCCGCCGTGCTCGAAAGCCCCAAATGCGATAAAAACGCGTCAAATTTTTCCTGCAAATTTTCGGCCGCGTCCGCGCGAGTTAGAGCGATCGCGTAGTCTCTTTGCGCTAGCTCGCCTGAAAATTTCGCCGTCTCGGCCCGCAGCGCGTCAAACTGCTCCTCGAGGCTGCGATAGTTCGCAAGATCGAGCATAAAAAGCAAAATTTTCGTGCGCTCGACGTGTTTTAAAAACTGCACGCCAAGCCCGCGCCCTTCGCTTGCGC
>NZ_CALIII010000003.1 GCF_938018145.1 uncultured Campylobacter sp. | reverse complement strand
CTTGGCGTCGATAAGCTAGCCGAAGACGAGCTAAGCGACATCTGCAAAGAGGTAGCAAATCTCGCGATCGGCTACGCTAAAAATCTACTCAACGAACACGAAGCAAACGCCTATAAACTAGGCACTCCAGAGTATCTAGGCAGGACGAGCTTTCACGTCAAACTAGACGACAAACGCGTCTATAAGATCAAAAATAGAACATTTCAAGTAGGATACAAAAAAATATGAGCGAAGAACTACAAGAGATAAATGCCGTAGAAACGGCGTTGCAAGGGGTTCAGGAGATGTTGCAAGAGCGCGGCGGGCTTTTTAAAAGCTACGACGAGCTGATGGATATCGGAGTGGATTTTATCTCGGAGCTAGGCACGACGACTATTAGCGTAAAGCAGCTTTTAAAGCTCGAAGTAGGCTCGGTAATCGACCTAGAAAAGCCTGCCGGCGAGAGCGTGGAGCTTTTTATAAACAACCGAATTTTCGGCAAGGGCGAAGTAATGGTCTACGAAAAAAACCTCGCCATCAGGATAAATGAAATCCTAGACTCAAAATCCGTCATCCAGTACTTTAAACGAGAGCAACTATGAGGATTTTCGCCGCGCTTTTGTTGTTTTTCGTAGCGCTTTGGGGTTCAAATTTATCCACATATAACATCTACGAGCGCAGCGACCGCGTCGATATCATGCTTAGCTTTGATGCGCCTTATAGCGGAGCGATCCTGCAAGAGCGCAAAGACGGCGCGATAACCCTGCTTTTTAAAGACCTGCAAAACGATCAAAATATCGAAAAAAGCGTAAATTCAAGCATACTGCAAGAGCTTTTGTTTGAGCCTAGGGGCCAAAATTTAGCCCTCGTGATAAAAAGCGACGCTCAGGTGGCCGTTAGCGCGTCAAAAACCACCGACGGCTTTGGCCTGCGCATACGCGTGACGCCTGAAAATGCAGCGAACTCAGCCACCGCAACTGCGCTCTCGCCGCAAGAAACTAGAGAAAATATAACCGAAACGACGAATTTATCAGGAGATCAAAACGCATCAAATTTGACCTCGTCCGCTCAAGGTGCAGGCCTAAATTTAGGCGTGCAAAACGGCGACGTAAATTTTATGACGCAGGGTATGAGCGATATGATCGATTATAGATATTACTCGGTTTTGGGCGTTTTGGCGCTACTTTTAGTCGTGCTTTTGTTCGTCAAGGCAAAGCTAAAAAATAAGCAAAAAACGATAAAAACAAAGCGCGAAAACGGCTGGTTTGAAAAGGTAAAAAGCGAGGAAGGCGTGGAGATAATCTACGAAAAACCACTTGATGATACGAACAAAGTCGTTCTTTTTCAGCACCTTGACAGACGCTACCTCGTGCTAACAGGTACGTCAAACGTGCTTTTGGATAAATTCGGCGAAGAAAAGATGACGAGCGAGCAGGACTTTCAGAGCTTTTTTGAAGAAAATCAGAAAAAGCTAAACGCCTACATCGAAAACCGCCAAACGCTAGACGCATACAAGGATAAGGCAAGTATAGACTAAATTTGCCTTTTTAAAATTTGATGAAATTTACCACAAGTTTCATCAAATTCCTCCATTAAATTTCACGCAAAACAGATCGCAAAAGTATCCGGTTTAGTCATCTTTTTGATATTTTCCTTCGCCATAAACAGCTCCTTAGCGCCGTAAATTTGTAAAGTATGGTTGATAAACTCAAACTCCAGCTTCTTATGAGCGCAGTTTGCATCGAGGTTTTTAGCAAGCGCGAGGATAAAACTCAGCCAGCGCACGACATCCTCGCTCGGTAGCAGGTTTTTAAATCGCTCAAATTCGCTCGAGGTTTTCTTGCCGTTTTGTGCGATGATCGCGGCGACTAAGCATTTTTGCGCATGCGAAAAGCCGTAGTTTAGGGCATTTAGCACAAAAAATGCTGAGCTAGCGTGCTCGCCGTAAAATCCCAAGCACTGCGCCACGCTATGCAATCTAGCAGCCACCGCCAGCTCGCTCTCGTAGCGCCCATCAAGCCCATGCAAAGGCTCTAGTGCTACAAAGAGGTCTTTTGCGTATTTTACGATCGTCTTGTTATCATCTAGCAAAAATCTATCCTGCAAACTCCTCACGCTCGGGTTGAAATTCGGCGGAAATTTACGCGTCGGACGCAAGATATCGCTCAAAAATACACCCTCTCTAAAGCCCGCACCGCTAGTATAGATATTTTGCGCACCCACTGCATCCACTGCGCCTAAAAAGATGAGCGCGCCCTCTCTAATCGTATCGAAGCGGTCTTTTTTGATGCCAAATTTCCCAAGCTCAAGCACGCTCGCTCGGGCTAAATTTTCGATGAAATTTTTGTGGTTTTGAAATTTGTAGGCAAAGTTGTGCACCGTTTTTAGCGGGTAGTCTTGCGCCGACATGATAGCAGAAGATATCGCGCGCAGGCTACCGCCGATGGCGACTATGTTTTTGCTTTTAAAATTTTTAGGCAAGCTTTTAAACGCCTCTTTGATAAAAGGCGCTGCGGCGTTTAAATTTTTCTTATCGAAAAATAGCTCCTTTAGCCTCACGGTGCCTAAATTTAGCGACACGGCATCAGTTATCTTGCCGCCGCTAACAAGCGCAAGCTCGGCAGAGCCTCCGCCGATATCAAGCGTGACAAACTCGTCTAAGGACTCAAGCAAATTTAACGCCGCCACGCCGCCAAACGTCGCCTCGTCCTTGCCGCTAACGACCTTTAAATTTATCCCAAGCTCTTTGCGCGCCATACTTATGAGCAGGCCGGCGTTTGGAGCGTCGCGCAGAGCCGAGGTGCCCATGGCGAAAATTTTCGAGCATTTGTAGTTTTGTGCGATATTTTTAAACTCGCTAAGCGCCTCGCAGGCCTTTTGCATCGACTTTTGGGCGATCTCGCCGCCGTGCTCGTACGCGCCCTCACCTAGACGTACCTTCATCTTAAATTCGCCGATGATGTGAAACGCGTAACGCGAAGTTTTCTCAAAAATCGCCATTCGCATCGAATTTGAGCCTAGATCTATGACGGCGGTTCGTTTTGCCATTTATTTGCCTTTATTATTTTTATTTATCGCTAAAGTGATGGTTGATACCGCGCCGCTGTGCCCGTCGGTGCGGTTTTTGATAGCTACCGAGCCGCCCAGAGCCTGAGCTGCGCCCTTAGCTAAAAATAGCCCAAGTCCCGCTCCGCCCTTATCGCCGAAACGCTTAAACGGCGCAAAAAGGTCCTTGCTCTCGTCGATACCACAGCCCTCGTCTACGACCTCGATGATAAATTCGTTTTCGCTAAGACGCGAGCGTAGCGTGACCACGGCGCCGCGAGGAGAAAATTTGATCGCGTTTTGGACGAAATTTTGAATAACGTGCGTTAAAAGCGTCGTTTGTAGCGTCATTTCAAGACTGCTAGGCGCAAAATCAGTCGCTATATCCTTGCCCTCGCCGCGAGCTAAAATTTTAAAATTATTCGCAGATTGATTTAAAAACTCGATGATATCGATGCGCACGGCCTCCTCAAACTGCGCGCCCTCCTGCCGCCCGATCTCCAGGATAGAGCCGATCATTTTGTTCATCTGATTGATGGCTTCGTTGTTGTTTTTGAGCGCTTCGATGTATTTTTCGCTCTCGCGCGGCTTTATTAGCGTAACTTCGTTTTTGGTTTTCATCACCGCAAGCGGCGTTTTTAGCTCGTGCGCGACGCCGACGAAAAGCTCTTTTTGATAAAGTACGAACGTTTGAATGCGCTCGATTAGGCGGTTTAGGCTTTTGCCTAGCGGCTTAAACTCGGGCGGTAGCTCCTCAAGGCTCACCGTCTGCAAAAACCGCTCGTTTAAATTCGTCATTTTTCTGCTTAAAATTTTAATCGGCACCAGCAGCATCCGCGACAAAAACAGCACGTAAAAAATAATCAGAAGTATCGACGTAGCGTTTACCATGATGATGTCGATTAAAATTTGATCTATGAGTTTGCTTTGATGGGTGGTGTCTTTGGTTAGCGCGATGCTAGTATCGTCCATATACGGGTAAAATAACGTCAAATGGGTCTTTTGGCCGACACTTTCCGTGACGAAATAAGGCGATACCGTTTTGCCCTCGACGAGCTTTGCCCTCGTGGGACTATCGTTTAGCGTGAAGTATTCAAACGGTTTTTGTACTTTAGATAAATTTGCGCTCGTGGATAAAATTTTAGCTTCGTATGCGAGCGATTGCGAGATACCCTCGTATATCGTGACCTTGATATACTGATATAAAAGAACGGAGATGATGAGAATTAGCATCGTAGAAGCCGATGCTAATTGCACTATAAACCTAAATCTTAGGCTTTTTTGGGAAAGCAAAATCTATACCCGCGTCTTCTGACCGTCTCGATAGTCGAGATATTTAACGGTTTATCCATTTTTTGGCGGATTTGATTGATTGCTACTTCGATTACGTTTGGAGTTACGAGCTCAGGCTCCTCCCAGATCGCGTCTAGTAGTTGCTCTTTGCTGACGATCTGATCGCTGTGGCGCGCAAGGTGAGTTAGCACCTCAAACGGCTTACCTTTTAGCTCGATATCTTGACCTAGGTAGGTGATTTTCTCCTCGTCCGGATCGATGATAAGGTCGTCTATTTTGATAACGTTCGTACCGCCAAAGCGCAAACGAGCCTCGATCCTAGCTACCAAAACGTCGAAATCAAACGGCTTTTTGATATAGTCGTCCGCACCAGCTCTAAATGCCTTAACTTCGCTATCTTTATCGTCTTTAGCAGATAGTACGACGACTGCGGTGCGCGGAGATTTGTGTTTGATGATGTTGATCAGATCCACGCCGTCGCCGTCAGGCAGCATCCAATCAGTCAAAACCAAATCGTAATTTCTAATACCGATGTAGTATTCAGCATCCTTGAAATTCTCCGAGCTGTCGGTCTGATAGCCGAACTCTTGCAAGCCCTCGGCGATGGTTTTGTTTAGAGTTACCTCATCTTCAACTATTAAAATTCTCATTTTTTCCCTTCAGTGAAATTTGTTGGGATTGTAGCATAAATTAAGCAAGATTTCAAGATACTTTAAAAAAAATTTAATATTTAAACTCGGCTCTTGCGCCAACCATCGCATTTTTGACGATCTCGATTTTTAAAATTTCCATTTTCAAAAAGCTAAGCGAGCTAAATTTTTCCTTCAACTTTTTTGCGCAAATTTCAAGCGAGCTCTCCACGGTGCCAAATTTCTCCCGCGCATAAACTTCCTCGATCAAATTTATCATTTCCACGTAGTCTATAAACTCGCCGCTTTCAAATTCCGCGCTCACTCTTACCTTTTGCGGCGTCACGCGCTCAAAATCAAGCAGCCCGATGATCGTGCCAAATTCGTAATCTTTGATAATGGTCGTCAAATTACGCGCTTTTCTTGCCCTGTTATCAGGCGTTTGATGTTTGGCAGGTGCTTGTAAACGACCAAAAACGCGATCAAAAATATCGGCGCATAGGAGTCGATGCCAGGGATCTGCGGCTGCAACGCAAAAGTCGCTACGATAAACGCCGCAAGCGCGGCTAGAGAGGCGAGCGATGAGATCTTAAGCAGCTTGCCCACGACAAACCAAACCCCAAGCGCGATAGCGATCTCAAGCGGCAAAAAGACCGCTAAAACGCCAGCTCCCGTGGCTATGCCCTTACCGCCTTCAAATTTCAAAAACGGCGAATAGCAGTGCCCGAGCACAGAAAGTACCGCCATCGCCCAAAGCGTCGCAGGAGCAAGGCCTAAAAATTTCGCGATCAGTATCGGCAAAACGCCCTTTAAAACGTCGCAAACGACGGTCAAAATCGCGATTTTTTTAGCGAGTTTGGGGTCTTTTTGCTTTAGCACGCGCAAGACGTTGGTCGCGCCGATGCTGCCGCTGCCTTCGCTTCTGATGTTCACCCCACCGAAGATAT
>NZ_CALIII010000002.1 GCF_938018145.1 uncultured Campylobacter sp. | reverse complement strand
GACTGCGAGATAGGTAACGGCACAAACGTCGGCTGCGGCACGATCACGTGCAACTACGACGGCAAAGCCAAGCACAAAACGATCATCGGCAAAAACGTCTTTATCGGCTCGGACACCCAGCTAGTAGCCCCCGTAAAAGTCGGCGACGACGTGCTAATCGCCGCGGGAAGCACCGTAACTAGCGACGTACCAAGCGGCGCGCTAGCCATCAGCCGCACGAAACAGGTAAATAAAGAAGGGTTTTTTTATAAATTTTTTAACGACGCGAAAAGCGACGAAAATGCTAAAAAATAAAAAAATTTTGCTCGCGGTTTGCGGCAGTATCGCGTTTTATAAGGCTTATGAAATTTTATCCGCGCTAAAAAAAGAGGGCGCGGACGTGCGGGTTATGCTTAGCGAAGGAGCGCTCAAATTTTGCTCGGAAGCAGGCTTTGAAGCGCTTTGCGAACACAAAATTTTAACCTCGCGCACAGAGAGCTGGCAGGACGGACTAAACCACATCGCCTACGCCAAAACCGATCTCATCTTGATCGCGCCTGCTAGCGTAAATACGATAAACAAGCTTGCAAGCGGCATTTGCGATAACGTCTTTATGCAGACTCTGATCGCTAGCCCGGCTCCCCTACTCATCGCGCCCGCAGCCAACGACAAAATGATAAATCACTTCGCCACGCGCAAAAATTTCGAGTTTTTAGCGGCAAACGGCGCGAGATTTATCGAGCCGGTAGAAAAAACCCTAGCCTGCGGCGACACGGGTAAAGGCGCGCTAGCAGACGTTTCTACGATCATCTACGAAACCAAAAGGATGCTAACGGAGCCAAAATTTAAAGGGCAAAAAGTGATCGTCACGGGCGGCGCCACGAGCGAAAAGATCGACGACGTAAGAGCCGTGACGAATCTATCCAGCGGCAAGATGTCGCGAGCGCTTGCCGACGCATTTTATTACGCGGGCGCGGACGTGACGCTGATAGCCAGCTTTGAGACGGCAAACGCGCCTTATAAAACGCTCAAATTTCAAAGCTCGGCGGAGTTAAAAGAGCTGCTGCACGCAAATTTGACGGACGCAAATTTACTCGCGATG
>NZ_CALIII010000001.1 GCF_938018145.1 uncultured Campylobacter sp. | reverse complement strand
GAAACCGACGAGTACGCGATCGCCTATATCAATCAAAAAGGCGAAAAAGAGCAGCCGTACTATACGGGTCGTTACGCTAGATACAACATGGCAAAACGCTTCTGGGAATGGCCGAGATGGGATAAAGAAAGCATATATTGGCTATCTCATACGCAGTTTGAAAACAGTCTATATATAAACACCAAAGCCTTTTATGACAAATTTGTAAACGACCTAAACGGTATCAAACCTTTTGCATTTAACAGCCACTACCGCGATAAAGGCTACGGACTGGGTACTGAGATAGGCGGCGATATCGGCGATAGAGATACGCTAAAATTTGCGGTTAACTATAAATTTGACGAGCACAAAGAGCATGACGACGGTGAGCCTGTGCAGGCTTATCAGGATAAAACCTACAGCTTTGCGCTAGAAAACACCTACAAATTTACCGATTTTACGCGGCTGATTTTAGGCGTGAGCTACGATACTAGAGATGCGATCAAGGCTCAAGAATACGGCAAGATAACGTCTGCTACAAACACGCTTTATGACTTTGAGGTCGCCAAACGCCACGCCTTTAACTACCAAGCCGCGATCAAACACAGCTTTGACGGCAACGACGAGTTTAGCGTTAGCTTTGCTAAAAAGACCTATTTTCCTAGTATGAAAGAGCGCTACTCAAAACGCTTCGGCCGCAACGAGCCAAATCCATACCTAAAGCCTGAGGTCGCCAATCACTACGAAGTCGGCTATCAAAGAAGCTTCGGCGAGGCTTTGAGACTGGAGACTGCGGTATTTTACTCTAAGGTTAAAGACGCTATCGGCGAGCACAACATCATCATAGGCGGCAAAAAGCTAGCTCAAGCCATAAACGTCGATAAAGCCGAATACAAGGGCTTTGAGCTTGGCGCGACATATTTTGCGGGGCAAAATTTGGAGCTAGGCGGCAACTACACCTATATCAGCGCGAAATATAAAAGCGGCGCCGATAGTAGAGTTTACGACATACCTAAACACAAGGCTTTTGCTTACGTAGACTACAAGATTGTGCCTAAATTTAGCATTTACGCATCGCAGTATATGATCTCTAGCCGCTACTCAAACTCTTACGAAGTGACAAAACTAGCCGGCTTTGGTGCTACAAACGTCAAATTTATCTACAAACCGACCGAAAGCCTAAGCGTCGAGGCTGGCATATCAAATTTGTTTGATAAAAACTACGAGTATAGAGAAGGCTATCCGGAAGAGGGAAGGGTATTTTTCACGAATTTAAGATATAAATTCTAATTAGAATTTGCAAGGCGGATCGCTTTAAAAAGGGCGATTCCGCTTAAAATTTGACTCTATTTATATAATAAAATCTATTTTAAAATTTCTTTAGCTATACTTTACAAAATCATTCTAAAGGCGAAAAATGTTTAAAAAAATTATGTTGTTTTTCTTTGCTTTTTTGGGCTTTTGCTTTGCGATGACGCCTGAGCAGATCAAAGACTACATCGCCCAAAACAGCGAAAACATAGCTCAGCTGCAAGGCACTCCGTCTAAAATTTACGCTAGCTCGCCGCCGCTTTTATATATGCTTTACGCGCTTGATCCTGCTAAAATCAGCGGACCAAATTTCGAGTGGAACGACTACGAGCGGCCCTACGTCAAAAAAGAGGTGCAAGAGCAGCCCGTCGTGGGCGGCTTTTTCGGCCAGGGTAAAATTCCAAACGTCGAGATGCTACTACGCCTAAATCCCGAGCTCATCCTCGTAAACGCAAGCTCGCGCAACACCAAAAAGATGAGCGAGGTTTTCGGCTCTATCAAAAAGCCGATGCTCTATCTAAGCGCGACGAAGCTCGAGGATTATCTGGACGGGTTTGAAATTTTAGGCGAAGTGACGGGCAAGCAGGAGCGCGCCGCACGTCTCATAAACTACGCGAAAGAGTCGCTAAATTTGACCGCGCAGATCGAGGAGTACATCAAGAAAAACAACCTGCAAAAGGTAAAAATTTACTACGCGCAGGGTAGCGACGGGCTAGCCACCGAGTGCGAGGGCTCGTGGCACGCTACGCTCATCGAGCGAGCCGGCGCGCAGAACGTCCATACGTGCAGCGAGGATCCAAACGCCAAATCTTTCGGACGCGTAAAGATCAGCTTCGAGCAGCTCGTAAAATACGACCCGGACGTCATCCTCATCTACGAAAAGGAGCTGTTTGATAAAATTTACGGCGATCCGAAGTGGCAGCTGCTAGGTGCGGTGAAAAACAAAAAAGCCTACTACATCCCGCGCGAGCCCTTTTCGTGGTTTGACCGCCCGCCTTCGTTTATGAGGTTTTTGGGGCTAAAATGGCTGGTAAATTTAATCTACCCCGAAGCGTTTAAATTTGACATGGTCCGCGAGACGCGCGAGTTTTATAAGCTATTTTTAGATCTTGAGCTCACAGACGAGCAAATTTATAAAATTTTAGGACGGGGCGCCGAGTGAGTAAAGAAAGATGAGCAAAAAGGCGTTTGCGTTTTTAGCCCTGCTGCTGGCGCTTTGCGTCGCGGGCTCGCTGCTGCTTGGCAAATACGGCTTTAGCGCAGAGGACTACGCGCGCTACGTCACGGCGCTGCTGCGGGGCGAAAGCTTAAAAGATTTCGAGGTCATGCACACGCTCCTGCTCGAGATCCGCCTGCCGCGCATACTTGCCTGCGTGCTCATCGGCGCTAGCCTTGCGATCAGCGGCGCTGCATATCAGGCGATGTTTGTTAACCCGCTCGTTAGCCCTTCGATACTAGGCGTTCTAAGCGGCGCGGGATTTGGCGCAGCGGTGGGGATGTTTTTCAAATTTAACGAATATCTCATCCAGCTTAGCACCTTTGGCTTCGGCTTTCTTGCCGTGGCAGTGGCGCTTGGCATCTCGGCACTGTATTCGCGCAGCGGTAGCGTTATCGTGCTAGTTCTTGGCGGCGTCATCAGCGGCTCGCTCTTTACCTCGCTGCTCTCGGTGCTAAAATACGCCGCAGACCCGAGCGACGCGCTTCCTGCGATCACATATTTTTTGATGGGAAGTCTGGGCTTTGCGTCTAAGAGCTTTATTCAAATTTCGATCCTGCCGATGTGCGCGGGCATTTTGCTACTAGCGCTTAGCGGCAAATACCTAAACGCGCTAAGCCTTGGCGAAGAGGAGGCAAAGAGCCTGGGCGTAAACACGACTCGGGTTAAAATTTTCATCATCCTAGTCGCCACCTTCGTTAGCGCGCTTAGCGTGACGATCGCGGGCATCATCGGCTGGATCGGGCTTATCGTGCCGCACATCGCGCGCTTTATCTTCGGCGCCGACAACCGTGCAGTGCTTGCTAGTTCGGCGATGATCGGCGCGATATTTCTGCTCTTTTGCGACAGCTTCTCGCGGCTCATCTTTACCTTTGAGATCCCCATCGGCATCGTAACCTCGCTATTTGGCATCCCGATGTTTATCATCGTGCTTCGCCGCGCCAAGAGGAGCTTTTGATGCGAGAAAATTTGATAGAAGTGCGAAATTTGCGCTTTTCTTATCGCGATAAACCCGTGCTAAAGGGCATCAGCTTTGACGTCGCGACGGGCGATACGCTAAGTATCCTAGGCGCCAACGGCAGCGGCAAAAGCACCCTGCTTCGCATAATGCTCGGGTTTTTAAAATTTGAGGGCGAGGTGCTGATCGCAGGCAAAAGCGTGTGCGACTACGGCAAGCGCGAGCTAGCCTCTCTCGTCGCCTACGTGCCGCAGACGCACGCGCCGTCCTATGACTACAGCGTCTTTGACGTCGCGCTGATGGGCGCGCTGTGCAGGACGCCGCTGTTTTCTAGCTTTAGCGCGGCGGATAAAAAGCTAGCCGAGCAGGCGCTGGAAAAGATGGGTATCGCGCATCTAAAAAACGCGCCCTACACGAGGGTTAGCGGCGGCGAGCGGCAGCTGGCGTACATCGCGCGCACGCTGGTTCAGGGCGCGAAAGTGATCTTTATGGACGAGCCGACCAACGGGCTGGATTTTGGCAATCAAATTAGGCTGCTCGAGATGATCAAGGCGCTGGGAGATGAGGGCTACACCTTCGTGCAAACGACGCACTACCCGCGCCACGCGAAGTTCGTTTCAAATTTGACGCTGTTTATAAAAGACGGCGAAATTTTAGCCTTTGGCGAGAGCGAAAAGCTCATAAACGCCGAAAATATCGATAAAATTTACGGCATAAACTACGAAAGATACGAGGATAGATTATGATTTTACCTTCAAACTACGACGAGATCGACTTTGACGCGCTTTATAAGGCGCAAAAGGCGAGAAGCTCGTTTGGCAAAAAAATTGCCGCGGACTGGGACAAAAAGGCTCCGAGCTTTAACGAGGGTGTGATGAAAAGCGCCTACGCGCGAGAATTTATAGATAAGGTTGATTTTACGGGCGTTTCTACGTTGCTTGATTTTGCGTGCGGCGCGGGCGCGCTAAGCGTGCTGGCGGCGCAAAAGGCGGATCAAATTTACGGCTACGACTTTTCGCCGAGGATGCTAGAGTTTGCCCGCGAAAATGCTAAAGCTTACGGCGCGAAAAATGTTAAATTTGCGCAAAAGGCCTTCGAGGACGACTGGTCTGACGTGCCAGCGTGCGACGTGGTTTTTGCCTCGCGCTGTCTTG